>JALRDR010000292.1 GCA_023262145.1 Planctomycetaceae bacterium
ACACTGGGGGGCTGGGTGGTCAGTTCTCTGGCGGATCGCTGGGGACGCAAGCCAGTTATGGCACTCACCATCCTGTTCTACTCGGTGTTCTCCGGGCTGACTGCATTTGCCTCTTCCATTGAAGAGATCGCAGTCCTGCGATTCCTGGTAGCAATGGGAGTGGGAGGTGAGTGGGCGGTTGGGGCTGCCCTCGTTTCGGAGGTGTTTCCAGCCGAGAGCCGGGCACGCGCCGGGGGGATTTTTCATGCCACAAGCGTTGCCGGCCTGTGGCTGGCGGCCGCAGCCGGGCTGGCTGTGGGGGCTGAATGGCGGTGGGCCTATCTGGTCGGCATTGTTCCGGCGCTGATGGTCTTCTGGGTGAGGTCAGGGATTACGGAGCCGGAAAGCTGGACTGCGGCCCGAACGGCGAAATCAGAAGAGCTGGGCAGTTATCGCGCTTTGCTGCTTGGGGATCCGCGCTGGAGGCTGCGGGCCTGGTTCGGGGCGTTGCTGGCGATGATTGGGCTGGCCACATTCTGGGGTGTGGTGATTGCCGGACAGGATCTGACGCGGGAGCTGTTGCTTGCAGAAGGCATCGATGAGGACTCCGCGCGAAGCAGTGGTCAGATTGCATTCGGTTTTATTCAGACGACCGGAGCAGGAATTGGGATGCTTGCATTCGGGCCATTAAGCCAGCGATTGGGCCGACGAGGCACATTCAGTCTGATGCATCTGGGGGCTGTTGTGATGACACCGGCCATCTGCTGGCTGCCGCAGCGATACGGCGGATATGAACTGATGATCGTGCTGCTGCCCATCTTTGGTTTCTTTGCTCAGGGTATCCATGCCGGCTATGCGATTTATTTTCCCGAGCTCTTTCCCGCCCATCTGCGTGCCACGGGGGCCGGTTTCTGTTTCAACACGGGCCGAATTCTTGCGGCGCCCATGCTGCTGATTTCCGGTCAGCTGAAGGAGCAATTGTCACTGCAATGGGCGGTAACAGTACTGGGTGGCCTCTTCCTGCTGGGGTTACTGATTCTTCCGGCACTCCCGGAGACTCGCGGTGAGGACCTGCCGGAATAATGCCTTGCAGCGGTGGAAAGAAGGCTCGAATGCAGTAGCCGGGCCCGCTGAGTCATTTCATTGCGCCGGCATGGTCCTGCGTCACGAATCCACGTGGGCAGCAGTGTTGTCACGGCCCTGTTTTCGTGATTGTCTTCTGTGCAGTCTGCAGGCCCCTCCGGCGACGGTCAGCACAATCAGTGCAATGCCGTGTCCGGGTTCAGGATTGGATACAGTCAGGTAGCCGATGTCTCGAAAGCTGGCCAGCGTTGTCTGGCTGATGAACAGATTGCTTTCAATCCAGCCTGTGCCCAGCTCAAACTGCTTATCCAGTCCGTTGTAACTGCTGACCAGCCCGGTAGCACCACCGCCATTGTTTTCATCCCAGTGATAATTTGCTGTGCCCACGCCGCCGTCTGTTTCGACTGGCACAAAGGTCGCGGTCGGATCAAACTCAGCCTGGTAGGCCGCCAGAGCTTCAGCTCCGGTATATTGCCCGGAACCGGCAACGTATAACTCCTGGTAGCCCGGTTTTGCTCGGGCATTGCCGCTCCACAGCAGCCCAAATCCCATCACATGAGCAATTTCATGTAAGGCAACGTCGTATAGTGTTGCTGAGAGGGTTCCCGCTTCGAGAGCGCTGATTCTGCTGGAGTTGACTGTGATGTTGCCAGAGTGAGCGTAGAGATAGTCGAAGGATGTCGTTGGTTTGTAGTAGCTGCTGTTGATTGTCGCGTAGCCATATTCGTCGGCTGCCAGTGAGCCAGTATTCACCTGAATGCTCAACGTGGTCGTGGTCTTTGACAGATTAACGTCACCTTTGTAGCCCCTGATCAGGGACTCCCACGTGGTGGCGGCAGCTTCGAAAACCTCCAGCTGACTTGCGGTCAGGCTGGAAGTTGAGAGGGAAATATCAAAGCCGATGACCTCTGCTCGTGCAGAGCGGCTGATCAGAATGAGGTTGATGAAGAACACAAGAATTCTATGCGAGTGCATATTGAGCATGGTGGGGAGGCCTTGCTGAAAGAGAGGGTTAGCACCTAAGGAAAGAACAGTGCTCCGTGCATGCTGGTAAACCCGTAGAGTCGCAGGCAAGAAAAAGCTCCCCGTGTCAATCCGTGATACCTGCACTTGAACGTCCCAATCGTCATGAACGTCACAGACAACGGTAGCAGCTGCATAGGAACCCGTAGTTCGATGCCCGAAAGTACAGATAGCGTCATTTATTCATGGGGAATCCCCGCGTGGCTGGTAAACGTTGATGGAGATTCATGTTCCTTTGGGTAATCCCTGGTCAGCCGCAGTGGCGTGAATGGAATTGCGATCGTGTCGAATCTGCTGCTTGTTCACGCTGTGACAGTAAGTTAGGGCTTCCGAGGGCCGATGCCCGTCAGCTGGATCAGCGAGGATTGCTTTTTGTAATGGGAGAAGCCGGTAGGGAAGCGAGGGGGACGGCAGTCTGCGCTGAGCATCCAATCGCGCTTGCAAGCAACCCACATCGCCTGGGAATGGCTGCGTGGTGCACGCAGATGGCTCCTATGTGGACCAATTCAGCGGTTGTGGCAGCATCAGATGTGAATCACTGTCACCAGCCCGCGGACACTGCCTTGATGAACTGCAACAAGGGCTCTTAGCGAGCGCGGTTGGTATCTCAAGCGGGTGCTGGAGCGATTGGCAATTGGGGCATGCTGTTATTGGTTGCAGTCTTCAGGGAGGGGATGCAGGGCAACGTGCAGGCATCGGGTGACAATTGGCGGGGAAGAACCGGCGGTAATGATCAGGTCAGTGTCTGCCTCGTTCAGGAGTAAACGGGCTGCAAGACGCGGTCACATGTGAGCAGGAGCAGGCGAATTCAAACGCGTGCCCCGGTGCGTGTCAGGGCAGCATCGCAGGCGGGCAGTTTTCTGCAGGCTGAGTTGCTGAAGAGTGCAGTTGACTACGGGGCCGATGAAAGCTGGGCCTGCCGAGCCGTTGTGGGGGTTTCCACCGTAGGAAAAGTCACCTTGCCGGGGGAATTGCCTTGCTGGGGGAATTGCCTTGCGGGGGGAATTGCCTTGCGGGAAGGCGGCGGTCAGGCTTGCTGGGCTGCTCACCGCGTTGCGGACGCGTCGATTGAGAAAACAACGCCGGGCAACAAGAACCTGGCCAGGTGCATGTGCTGCTGCTGCTGCCGCTGCCGCTGCCGCTGAAATGGTCAAAAATGCTCCGACAAGGATTCGAACCTTGGACCTACTGATTAAGAGTCAGTTGCTCTACCAACTGAGCTATCGGAGCTTGAGAGCGGATGATAGTCGCCAGTCTGCCGGGTGCAAACGGAGTAGCTGGTTTTGTCACAAATTCGAGGCAGGCAACCACTGTGGGTTGAATTGTTTGTGTTTGCTGGCGAGCTTTGCGAGGTAAATATGCAGTCGTGAGGTGGTGTTGAATCAGAGTTTCCATAAATCGAGACATCCAGCTACACTCCGGAAAAGACGATGTGCAGCCGGGTCAGTTCCACGGGGCTGGTCCGATCCACCATGAACACTCAGTTGATTGAGCTGAAGCGATGTCAGTAAGTTTTGCACGCCCTGATGTTACTGATATGGTGCTGCGAGTCTTCGATCGATCCGTTCATCCGGAACTTTTGCAGACCGTTGGGGACTCGCAGTTTGATGTCGGTAGTTGTCGTATTAGTCTGCGTCTGTGTCGGGACGGGCACGCCATTGAATTTCGAGCCGGAAATCGCTCCGTGACCGAGACTGCGGTCAGTCGTCATCTGGAGTTACCACACTTCGGTCGGCTCATCAGCCGCCGCCTGATCGGCTATCGAACGCATGAGTTTCGTGCCGGTTGCATCCAGTATTTCTGTAGTTATCAGCTGGAGCAGATTGCTCCGGAACTTTTTTTGGACCTGCATCGCGAATTGCAGATGGATGCTCGCCGAGCGCCTCTGGCTGTTGAGTTTCCCGGGGTCAGCAGTGCTTCACCTGGCTCCCTTTCATTTCTGCAGAGTGACCGGTTAAAGAATGGAGTGATTGTACATTCATTCCACACCTTCCCGGGAAACGCCGCAATTCTGCGCATTCAGAGTCTGTTTGAGTACGTGGGTCACTGAGGTTGCCACGACGGCCCGGCTGGAGATGGTTTTGCCGGGACAGACCTCGTTCTGCCGACAGTTTGCTCCGCACATTGCTCCGCACACACATACTGTGGCCCCGCAAGTCAGCGTGCTTCGTCACCCAACTGGTGGTCCTCAATCTTCTTATGCAGTGTATTCCGGTTGATTCCCAGTCGAGTGGCCGTACGTGTCTGTACCCCCTGACTTTGCCGCAGGACCTGCAGGATCAGTTCCTTTTCCACAAAGTTCATCACGTAATTCCAGGAGTCACTGCTGTCTTCTGTTGTTTCCGCCAGTTTTCTGCTGACCAGTTGTGAGCAGATCTCGGCAAGGTCGTCAGACCCTCGTCTGCCAATCCGCTGGGGAGCAAGGCCTCGCACATGTGTTGGCAGCAGGTCAGCTGTGATTCTGCCATCTTCTGAGAGCACCAGGGCGCGTTCCACATAGTTCTGTAGTTCCCTGACATTCCCCGGCCATTCGTACTGTTCGAGGTATCGAATTGCCTCCGCATCCACCTCCCCGGACGGAATCCGATTAGCCTGGGAATACCGCCATGCGAAGAATCGCACCAGTTCAGCAATGTCGTTCTCACGTTCTCGGAGCGGAGGCAGAAAAATAGGAATCACATTCAGCCGATAGAACAGGTCCTCACGGAAGTTTCCGGAAGTAATCTCATCCTGCAGATCAACGTTGGTCGCTGCAATAACCCGAACATCGACGCGGATGGTTCGAGTATCGCCAACACGTTCAAATTCGTGTTCCTGCAGGACGCGGAGCAATTTGACCTGCAACTGGTAGCTGACACTGTTGATTTCGTCCAGAAAGATTGTGCCACCGTGTGCGGCTTCAAAGCGGCCCGTGCGGTTCTCCACCGCACTTGTGAATGCTCCTCGAGTGTGACCGAACAGTTCACTTTCCAGCAGACTTTCTGAAAGTGCGCCGCAGTTGACTCGAATAAATGGCCCTGATGCACGCGGACTAAGCTCATGCAGGGCGCGAGCGATCAGTTCCTTGCCGGTACCTGTTTCACCGGTGAGAAGGACGGTTGCCGAGGTCGGTGCGACCTTGCGTGTCATGCGATAGACATTCTGCATGGCCGGGCTGTCTCCAATCAGTCCGCCGATTGTGGGTTTTTCTGCGTCTGCAATCATCCTGCCCTGCCTGTTTTTTATGCGTTTTGT
>JALRDR010000309.1 GCA_023262145.1 Planctomycetaceae bacterium
ATCCTCATTGACACGACGACCCGAGATCCGGGTGCCGCCGAACTGCTGGCTGAAAATCTGAGACGGCAGGAGATCGCTTATCCTGAAGCCCCCATTCCAGCTCCAGTGTCCAGACACGAAACGGTCAGTTAATGGTGCTCATACCCGGTAAATAAAGGCATCAGGATACCGGCTCTGATCTCTGGCCCCTGCTCTGTGGCACTCGCATTGACGCTGGTCCCCTTGGTTCCGCCTCCAGGATGAAGCTTTGGAGTAATCTGGTGCCGGGACTGAACTTGGCAGCTCTGGCGGAAGGCCAGGCACTTGCTCAGTCAACCGGTCTCAACCTGCAGGCAACACCGCAGATGCTCATGCAAAGTGCCGCTGCATCACATGTCATGCACAGCAGAGAAAAAAATGTGCTCAGCGGAGCCTTGTCACCCCAGACGTGTCTGTCCCGGCATCGCAGGAATACCGGGATCATCCCTGAACAGGCCGGCCGCAGCAAACTGCAGTTGCCTCTGGCGGAATGTCATGACCGGTTGCTTGCCCGGGTAGACGCGGCAGGATTCAGCAACGCTGACAACTCCGCAATCGCGGCCGTCCATCAGGTACCTGCTGACCTGAATTCTGCAGAATTCTGAGTCTCTGGTCAGAAAAACAGTGGTTTTTCCTTCACCGAGCCTGAACATAAGTTCGATCTCACCTCGGATTTGCCTTCGATGTTCTTGCAGTACAGCCGAGCATTCAGCATGCCGAACTATCATACGCTTGTCGAAATCCCAGCCGCCGATCGTCCCCGGGTCGTCAGCTCGCTCACTCGCCTGCGCGATAAACTGACCCGAGAAATTCCCCCACGCGATCTCGAAAGCCACATCCTGCTGGCAACATGGAACCTCAGAGAATTCGACAGCAACCGGAAGAAACAGGGACCACGTCTTGAGGAATCGTTCCACTACATTGCTGAGGTCATCTCCCGGTTCGACATCATCGCTCTGCAGGAAATTGGTGAAGACCTGACTCCCCTGCGTAAAGTCATGAATCTTCTGGGCCCGTGGTGGGATTTCATTACGACCGATATCACGGAAGGCATCAGCGGCCAGGGTGAGCGGGCGACAATTCTGTTTGACAAACGCAAAGTCCGGTTTGACAACGTTGCCGGGGAAGTCGTGCTTCCCCAAAGCATGCTCATTCCCGGGGGTGGGAAAGCAAACCAAAATTCCAGTTTCGAAGCTTTTGATCCCGCTTTCGTTTTCGTCACTGCTTGGTGGCAAAATAACGTTAATCGGTACACCTGCAAACATCCTGGC
>JALRDR010000322.1 GCA_023262145.1 Planctomycetaceae bacterium
AGGGCTGTGCCCGCTGCAATAACTCCGGGTACAAGGGGCGAATTGGTCTCTACGAACTGCTTACAATTACCGACGAGATCCGCGACGCAGTTGCGGCGGAGGCATCTGCCGACGAGCTGCGGGATATCGGGCGGCAGCAGGGGATGACGACTCTTCGCGAAGCTGGTCTGAAACTGATCTTCGACGGGCTCACCACCATTGACGAGGTGGTACGTGAGACGGTTCTGGAGGATTTGGGCTAGTTCCGGCTGGCTGGAAGGTCGCTGCATTCGGCAGGTTGCATCGATGGCGCGGATCTTCCTGTCGGAATCTGCCCGGACACAGCAGGGGGAATCTGCATTCTGAATCAGGCACTGTGGAACAGGCACTGTAGAACAGACGTTGCGGGACAGGCTGCAGGACAGGCTGCGGGACAGGCTGCGGGACAGGCTGCAGTTTTCCGGATGACGCTGCTTCAGCCACCGAGCGGTTCTGGGGTAGGTATTCTGAGCAAATGGCGAGCGAATTGTGCTGTCCAGCGACTGATTTTGCTGCAGCAGAATGCAACAGCTGCTGGTTCTCTGTCCTTGTTTCGGGGGGCCGAGTCAGCCCCTGAATTGCGTCAGAAGGGTGAACAGAAGCGTCCGCAGAGGCTCAACTTCGCCTTTTCCAGGGCAGAATATCGATGTTTCCACAGAAAAAATGCCGTAAACTCCCCGACATGGAGAGTTCCTGAGAGGATAATCACTCCGCACTTTCAAGGAACGGCACGCACTTTGCCTTGCAGATGATCCAGGTGTTGTCAGCCGCAGATTTTCAGAGAATTGCGATCTGAAAAACGGCGGCACAGATTCTGGATCATCGAAACGGTGTTGTGGCTGGCTGGTTCCTGTTGTGACTTTGTTGCAGGTCTTGCGACTCTTCAGGTTCGGTCTGCTGAGCGGAATTGCTCTGTAGAATTGACGGAAGGCAATCGCTGCACGAGAGTTAGTGCGGATTCTGGCCAGATAACGCAACACCAAGATCAGTGCAGTCCGCTTTTCGCAGATTGCACGGTGACCACTGACGATCCGGAGAGGATGGCATGCCAACCTTTGAGTATGAAGCGATGGATAGTGCGGGACTCGAGGTGAAAGACACCATCGAGGCTCCGTCCGAGGCAGAAGCTCAGACACTGATCCGCGAAAAGGGCTTTTACGTCACCAAAATCAAGGAAAAGGACAAGAAGAAAAAGAAGAAGGATGCCAGGAAGGGCGCTGCCAAGGGGGCCGCGGGCAAGAAGCCGGGCAAGGCGTTTACCATTGGTGGTGTGAAGCCAAAGATCCTGTGTACCTTCACAAGACAGTTGTCCACATTGCAGGACGCCGGATTACCGGTGCTGCGAAGTCTGCGAATCCTGGAAGGACAGAACAAACCGGGCGCGTTGAAGAACGCGTTGATGGATGTGATTGAGGACATTGAGGGTGGAAACACGCTGTCGGAAGCAATGGCCAAGCAGCCGAAGGCGTTCGATAACCTTTATGTGAACATGGTGAAGGCCGGAGAGGCCGGGGGTGCTCTGGAATCCATCCTGCAGCGGTTGGCGGACTTCAAGGAAAAGGCACAGTCGCTCAAACGCAAAGTTGTCGGGGCGATGATTTACCCGGCGGCGGTAATCACCGTGGCAGTGGCCATTGTGTCGTTCATCATGATCTGGATTATCCCGAAGTTTAAGGAGATCTTCCTGGGCTTCGACGTGGAACTGCCGGGGATTACGGTGTTCCTCATCGAGGCCTCCGACTGGATGCTCAATTACTGGTACATGTTGTTTGTGGTACCGATCAGCACCTGGATCTTCGTGAAGATTGTGAAGAAGAACAAAACGGGGGCCTACGTGGTCGACTGGATTTCGTTACGCATACCGCTGATCGGAAAAATCCTGCATATCGGGACGATTGCCCGTGTCACCAGAACCCTCGGGACGCTCATTGCCGCCGGCGTGCCAATTCTGGAAGCACTCCTGATTGCTCGCGATACCGCAGGTAACTCAGTGTTCGTGCGGGCGTTTGACAATATCTACTCCGCGATCCGTGAAGGGGAAACGATTGCCGTTCCGTTAAAGGAATCACGAATCGTGGATGACCTCGTGGTGAACATGGTGGACGTCGGTGAAGAGACGGGTGCTCTTGACGACATGCTCTACAAGGTCGCAGACGTTTATGACGAAGAGGTGGAAGTGCGAGTGGAAAGTCTGGTCAGCCTGCTGGAACCAATCATGGTGGTGGTTCTGGGGCTGATTGTGGGGTTCATTGTGATCGCACTGTTCATGCCGCTGATCAAGCTGCTGAATGACCTGTCCTGACATTGGTTCAGAAGTTGCCACTGCGAGTTGCTCCCCTGGCAGCTCCCCTGGCAGCTGCACTGGCATCTGCACTGGCATCTGCACTGTTCAAAATAACTCAGACAGAAGTACTCCCATGAGACGACATCTTCCTGCAAAAGCATCAGTGCCTCGGGGCTTTACCCTGATTGAAGTGCTGGTTGTGATGGTGATCATTGCGATCCTGGTGGCACTCGTGGTGCCGGCAATCAGCGGAGTCCGGACACGTGCCCGGATGGCTCAGGTTTCCGCAGAGATTTCTCAGCTGGATGCCGCCATCGCCAAGTTCAAGGCTGTGTTCAATGTCGAACCGCCCAGCAGTCTGCTCATCCCGCCAGTTGGTGGTACGTGGACTGCGCTGGACCGTTCAAAGGTGCGTGGGCTCTGGCCACAGTTTAATTTTGCGACGAACGGCAATCTGGGCAACACGTCTGCGATTCATCTGAACGGGGCGGAGTGTCTGGTGTTCTTCCTTGGTGGTTACGAGGCGACATCAGGAACAGTAAAGACGGTCATTGGTTTCTCAAAGGATCCGCGTTATCCGTGGGATCCCAATGGCACCAATCGCGAAGGTCCGTTCTTTGAGTTCGCCAACGAGCGACTGGTGAACGTTGATGGTGACCTTGCCTTTGAATATGTGGATCCGCTGCCGGGTCAGCAGACGCCATATCTGTACCTCAGCAGCCAGGGCAGGAAGTATCTGCGGACAAACACAGCAAACGCTGATGACTTTGACGTATTCGGAAGTGCTCGCGATCTGCAAACGGTGTACCTCAAAACGGCAACACCTCCGCAGGAACATCGTGCCGGCGGCTTTCAGATCATTTCGCCGGGGCAGGATGGTGAATACGGAACTGGTGGAATCTACACCAACGGCGAGGAACTCACTGGCAACCGCGCTGAAGAAGCCGACAACATCACGAACTTTTCCGGCGGGCAGTTGCTGCCCTGATGGGTGGTCAGCGAATCGTCGCGAAAGGCGAACTTCATGGGCAGAACTCTGCACAACATCAATATCCGCCGAGGCTTTACTCTGCTGGAACTGCTGATCGTAATCTCGATCATTGCAATTCTGATGGGGCTCAGCATGTCTGTCATGTTCGGGCTGACGGAACAGGCAGAAGTTGAAGCCACTGTGGTGACCGTCCGCAAAGTCGATGGTGTGCTGCAGCAGCGGATTGAGGCGTTTCAGCGGGCCTTGAAGGGAAACCGGCTGGAAGCAGCCATGAGCATCGTTCGCGCAAAACTGGCGCAACGGCAGATTTTCGGTGTGCGTGAAGAAGTGCTGGAAGTACTCGCCAGAAAGCGTGCCTTCCGCTACGAGTTTCCACAGCGGATGGTGGAACGTTACGTAGAGGAGCATCCGCCTGACGGCAATGGAAATCCAACTCCGGCACCGCAGGTGACCGGTATGGCCGACAGTGTTTATCTGGCCATCGCCGCACCATACGCTCGACAGCAGCTCGAATCCGAGGGCGTTGCCAGCCCTTCGGCATCCGCTGTTGCCCAGCGTGCCGCGCTGAACTGGACGCGCCATGACCCCGCCACAGAAAGTGCAGAACTCCTGTATTTTGCTCTGACTGCCACGGCCTCCTATGGGGTCGGTGCAGTTGATAGCGACCGCTTCACTACTCGGGAAGTTGTGGACAGCGACGAAGATGGCCTGCCCGAATTTGTGGATGCCTGGGGTAATCCGCTGCGGTACTACCGCTGGCCGACGCGACTGATTGACAGTGACCCGCCTGTGCCATTCCAGCCTGATCTGTCAGATAAGAACGATGTGACGGACAGACGATTGATTGCCGGCCTCGAGCGGGAGACGGCCAATCTGCTGTTTCGTGGTCTGTCACCGCCGCCGTTGTCAATGCCGAACGGGGCCACGCCCCGCGATCTGCTGCTCATCGATCCGGACGATCCTGTTGGGCGGCTGTATTCCGAAATGGAACGTCTGAATGGGGCCAACGGTCAACCGCTGCTGGCAGCTGAATTCAATGAAGCCAACTACCACACGCCGGAGACATATCACACGCCGCTGGTGGTTTCCGCGGGCCCGGACGGTGATCTGGGGCTGCTGGAACCTGTCGTGACAGACCCTTCCACGAATACGTTTGGGAATCTGGCATCGATCCCCGATATGAACAATGACACATTGTTTGATGCCAATGACCATCTGCTGGTTCGCGATCAGCTGGTGGACAATATCACCAACCGTAACCGCCGGGCAGGAGGGCGCCGATGAGACGGATTCCTGAAAGATCTGCAGGGGATTCACGCACTGCCCTGGTACATCGCGCTGGCTATACGCTGATTGAGATTCTGGTGGTGATCAGCATTGTGCTGATTCTGTTTTCGATGACCCTGGTCACCGTGCGGCTCACTCGGGAAGGTGACCGCGTCAGCGGGGCAGCCGCCGAGATCCAGTCCTTCCTCGCTGGTGCTCGCGATCGAGCCATCTACGAACGTTCGCCTCGCGGGGTTCGCTTTTTCCTCAACTCGGATTTTCCGCGAACTGTAAGTTCGATGGCTTACATCGATCCATCTGCCACGTGGGACGAGGGCACCGTGCACCTGCGACGCTGGGACCCGGATCTGGATGGTCGCACCAACGGTGGAAACCCGGACATCAATCAGGACGGCGTTGCTGACGACCCGACGGACGTCTGGATGCTGGTTGGTGAAGGCACTGCCTGGTGGGAGCTCAAACGCCGCGGGCTATTGTTCGACGGCATGCGTGTTCGCATTCCGGCAGGGCCCGGTGGCAGCTGGTATCCGGTGAACACGCGGCTGCTGGACATCGACAGCCCGCCCGCGAACATGCAGTCCCTGGTGCTGGGCATTCCCTATCGTGATCCGGGCACGACAGAAGACAGCAATTCCCAGGCATTTCGTGGGGTTGGATTTACCGACTATGAACTGGAACTGGCCCCCAAGATTCTTCCGGTAGCGCCTGCAGTCCTGCCGGACGGTGTCGTGATCGATCTGGATGGTTCGCGCATTCCCAATGCATGGCGACCCTCCTATTACGACAGTAACGGGAATGCGCAGGGTGGCACCGGGAATGGGATGTATTCGCAGTTTGTGGATCTGGTGTATTCACCGCGGGGAACACTCACTGGTGCCGCATCCACTGGCGGAGTCATCCATCTGTACGTGTGTGATCGTGAAGACAGCACGTTGCTGAAATCGGAGTTTCTGGCGAGCATTGATCCGAATCAGGTAGCAGGGCTGAACCAGGTCAACTTTCTGTTGCAGCAGGGGAATGTGTTTATTCCCCCGGATTCAATTTCGTCCAGTGTTGCCTGGGCCTCTGGACTTACGGCTGACGGAACATCCTATGAGGTAAAGGATCGCCGTGTGGTGACCATTTCAGCGCAGACCGGCAACGCGTCGATCCATCACGTGCTGGCGACGGACAGCGACGGAAACGGTCGGGCGGATGATCCCTACTACTTTGCGGAAACGGGGGAGGCTGCCAAATGAGAATTCGCAGAATCCCGCATCCAGTTCCTGCAGCCCCCGGTCATCCGGCTGGTGTGACGCTTACTGAAGTGCTGATGACACTGATGATCATGAGCATCGGTGTGTCGTCAGTGGTGGTGTTGTTTCCGATTTCGGTCCTGCGGTCCATTCAGTCAACTCAGCTCACCAATTCCGCGATCCTGAAATACAACGTGGAATCGCGACTGCGACAGCAGCCGGATCTGATCTTTGATCCGGACGGGGATTACACATTTCAATCAGACGATCAGGGGCGGCAGCTGGCACTGGCGGAGCATTACCGTGGTGGCGGCAGTCGCAACTACATTGTGGACCCGGTCGGGTTTCATGCCATGTTTTCGGATGGCTTTGATACGCTCGCCCGTTACTTCGGGAATGATGGCGTTCAGGAGGGCTTCGATCCCGGCGGGGGTGCTCCGCGAATCGCTCTGCGACGTTACGACGGCGGTGTGTTTACAAAGTTCCTGGCCGCTGAAGAATCCTCCATTACGCTGGGGGCCCTCAGCCAGGATCAACTGGATGCACTCGGATTTCTGACACGCGAACTGGGCATGCTGGGTGATGGTCGCACGATTCAGCTGGACAGTTTTGCTCTGCAGTTGCTCGTCTATCAGAACGTTGTGATTGGTGTGCAGCTGACCGAGGATGTTCTGCCTGCGGATCTGAGCAATATTCCGACGGGCGCCACAACTCGCCCGGGTGGCCTGATTTCCGACCCGGAAACAGCAGAAGTCACATTGTTTTCTGTCAGCGGGAAGCTCAGCCAGACCTTCCCGATCACGCTGATTGATGCGGCGAATCGCAAAATCTACTGGTCGGAATACGACGAAAACGGCAATTCAGTCGATTTCAACGGCAACGGTGTGATGGACATCCGGCCGCTGCCGGTGGAATTCGGAATTCCTCCACAAATCGGTCGTGTGGTTCTGCAGTCTGATCGGCCCAACGACTACAGCTGGATGCTCACCGTACGTCGCAGCAGTGACGGGCAGGTACGTGGTGCAGACGTGGTGGTCCGATTCAACACGGGCACCAGCGTTCTGGACGAGCAGATTTTTCCAGCCTCATTTACGGATGGGCTGGCGGTTGCTTACGTCGACGCGGTCACAGATTCCAGTGGCAATATTGTGGAACCGACACTGAAACGAGGCGGCTTCATCTTCGATGCAGAGAATGCTCGCTGGTATCGCATTACCAACTACGAAGGGATTGCGGGGGGCAATGCGTTCTCCGGTTTTGATTACCGCATCACGCTGGAAACCAGCATCATTCGGGGTGACGGCTCGTTGTCCGGCGCCATTTTCCTGCCAGGGGTTGTGGACGTGTATCCGATGGGATCACTGCCACTGCCGGAATCTCTGTAGGAGGGTGGCCTGATGATGACACGAAATACCCTGCAGCAGACAGCAACAGCGCTTCGGACAGGTTCCGAGGGCAGATCCCGCCGTGGTTTTACGCTGGTGGAAATGCTGGTCGCGGTGGCCCTGGTGCTGCTGATGATGTCTCTGTTTGCATCCATTTTTTCGATCGCATCTTCCAGCGTGAATGTACAGCGGGCAATTTCCCGTACGGATCAGAAAGCACGATCGCTGACGACTTTGATTCGCACGGACCTGGAACATCGCACCATGCGATATCCGTTTCCGTTTACGCCGGATGAAAGTAGTGCAGATTCGCTGACTCCGTTCGGTAATCGCAGCGGCTATCTGTACATCTCCACCAACGATCCTGACAGCGGACTGGACGATCTGATTCAGTTCACGGTCAGCTCTGAGATTCTGAAGGAAGACACGGACAGCACACCCTATTTTGGCAAGGCAGCGTTTCTGCCCGGTGGCGGATCGTTGTCTGTGAACCTGAATCAGCCGGAAGCGGATGATGGAATTCTGATTCCGAATGGCACAGGCAGTTCGACCGCGGCGGAAGTTTGTTATTTCGTGCGGGCCGGAAATCTGTATCGCCGTGTGACGCTGTTGCGAGATCCATTGCTGGTGGCAGGTGGTGATCTGGATGAACAGCCGACAACGGGGAACGGTACAGAGTATTTCACTGCGGCAGCCAACGGCACGTTTACCGTGCAGGGTGCAGGCGCGGTGGACGACTACTGGACGCACTTTGATTATTCGGCCTATCGGGAGGAGGCCGATGGCACTCCCGAACCGTCCGGTTCCGAGCTGTTGGGTGTTTCTGCCCTCAACAACGACCTGGAATCGCAGGGTGCGGCCGGTGTGGCTCTGGGGAATCCCCGTTTTCGCTTCGGTTTCAACCAGCTGACGGGGCTGTCGCGGGAGCATACATCGTCCGGAGGCTTTTTCATTGGCCGGTTTACTCAGGCGGAAACCTCCGCCGTGAATTTCAACTGGCCGCAGCGACCGGCACATGTTGACGGTGATCCCTCAACCACGTTTGGCACAGGTGGAAGTCCCGACGGCAATCCCTTCAATATTGCCAACGTGGTCAACGTACAGGCCAACGGTGTGGTGGCCGAATTTTCGGATACGGTGGGGGGCACACAGAGCGGCCGTGGCGGTGTTCGCAAAATGGAAGACCTGGTGATGACCGGGGTTCACGAAATGAAGATTGAGGTCTGGGATCAGCGTCTGCAGAAGTTCACCACGCCTGGGCACAACGAGAGCGTAGAGATGGTCGATGTCAATGGTAACACTGTCCGGATCTACGGCGATTACCATCGTGACCGACGGTACACAGACTCTTCAAGCTATGGTCCAGAGGGGTCATCGTTGGGAGTCTTCGATACCTGGCACCCGGATTATGACCGTGATGGGAATGGGAAGGCAGACTACGCTCCGTATGTTGCGTGGAGATATCAGCCGCCAGCCGTTGCTGATGGCAGCAGAATCGTCGCTCAGCCCAATGAGCCGGACCGCGTCACTCGCAGTTACGACAACAAGGGGATCTGGCAGGCGGGTCGACAATACCAGCTTGGCGACATCGTTTTTGGTTTTCAGGAACCCCCTGGAAGTATCAACAATTCATTCGACCCCGGTGTGGATCAAGTGGACTTTTCCATCGCGTATCGATTTGTACGACAGATCTCAGGGAGTATTTCCGGGGGGAGTCCGCCGTTTCGGCCGCCCAGTACGCCGGGCAGCCGGGTGCGGGAACGGAACGGCACGATCGAATGGGAGGCGGTGGATAATCGCGTCCCTTTGGAGTCAATTCGTGTCACGTTGCGAATCCATGATGTCACCACGGATGCCTTACGAAATCTGACGCTGATCATTCCGTTGACGGATAAGGAATACTAGGCGGATGTTTTTTCTGCAGCAGTCCGACAGCAGGGCGCATCAGGTCCTGAGTCGGAGTGCTGTTCCCATAGAAACGCTCCCGAACTGGGCGGGCCAGGTCCGGTACGAAAGCAGGAGCAGAGAATCATGAGATACAGACTGTTAAGTCAGATGCGAAGCAGCCAGCAACACCGACATCAGGAGCCCCGGCGCGGTTCCACGCTGGTGATCATGCTGGCGTTGCTGGGCCTGCTTTCCTTCATGGGCATGGTGTTCT
>JALRDR010000491.1 GCA_023262145.1 Planctomycetaceae bacterium
AGTCAATGGCTTTCTCCATATTCTCGATCTTGGGCACGAGGTTTTTGCTGTGACGCAACTTGGAACGTGCCACAGCTGCCCGAGACGGTCCCCAGTGGACTGACGGAACGGCAGCTGATTGAGCAGCACAGTTCAGTGGCGGAATGTGCAAAATGCCATCTGAAGATTGATCCCTACGGGTTTGCTCTGGAGCAGTTCGATGCGATCGGACGCCGTCGCGAGGCTGTGGTAGATACGGGGACAACGCTGGAGGACGGCAGTCAGATTGCGGGTCTGGACGGGCTGCGGCAGTACCTGCTGACTGCTCGGCGAGATGATTTTCTGCAGAGTTTTTGCCGGCGACTGCTGGGATTTGCTCTGGGACGCGAGGTGATTCTGTCCGATGAACCTCTGGTGGAAGAGATGCAGCGGCAATTGCAGGCGAACGACTATCGTTTCAGTTCTGCGGTAAAGACTATTGTGTTCAGCCCGCAGTTTCGTCAGATTCGTGGGCGTGATTTTGTCAGCACGGCGTGGAATTCAGGAGAGTCGCAATGATGAAGTATCAGCTGTCCCGCCGCACACTGTTGCGGGGTACCGGCGTCAGTATGGCTCTGCCATGGATGGAATCGGTCCGCGTCTGGGGTGACGAAGCCAGCGGGGCGGAGCCGTCCAGTGAGGCACCTGTCAGGATGGCGATCCTGTTTTCAGGGTGTGGATATCACAGCCGCGAGTGGTGGGCCAAGGGCAGCGGTGCGGACATGGAGCTGGGTCGCGTGCTGCATCCGCTCAATGATTTTCGCAACCGGATGGTGTTCATCAACGGGCTGTACAATGCAGAAGCGTTGAAGGGAAATATTCACAGCTCGCAGACGGGGAATCTGCTTTCCGGTGCGCCGCTGGCGCCGGGTGGAACAATTCGTTCCGGTACCAGTGTGGACCAGATGGTGGCTCAGCATGTCGGTCAGCAGACCAGGCTACCCAGCCTGGTGATTGGGTGTGAGAAGGCAAATCCTTCGGTGCACAAGAATTATTCGATGCTCTACAGCTCGCATATTTCGTGGAGCAGTCCGACGACACCGACACCGCTGGAAGTGTATCCGGCCCTGGCGTTTGATCAGCTGTTTCGGGATACCGCCGAACAGGGTGATCGCAGCGTACTGGATGCGGTACTGGCTGATGCGAAAGACCTGCGGCGGGGCATCAGTTCACTGGATCAGCAGAAACTGGACGAGTATCTGAATTCGGTGCGTGAAGTGGAGCAGCGGATTGATCGTGCTGGAAAGCGTGGCGAGCTGCAGGGCTTCCGGCCGACTCGCACGGAGCCCGACATGCCGCGACCGGAAGACGGATACCCGCAGGACATCGTGGAGCACATGAAGCTGATGTCGGACATTCTGGTGCTGGCGTTCCAGACCGACACGACTCGCGTGTGTACTCTGAAGCTGAACAACGACCACGGCACGCTGCGGTTCCCGCATATTGGCGTGGACTACATGATTCATCATCTGCTGTCG
>JALRDR010000511.1 GCA_023262145.1 Planctomycetaceae bacterium
GATCAGGGTCTGTTGAGACAACTCGGGAGAGCAGTTCACTGTTGGCGGTGTCTGCAGGAACGATCGCTCGGGTGCCGGATTCGAGTACTGCGAATGCTGAGTCGCGAAGGTGCAGTCGCAGTCCGGCCTCAGCCTTGTCCGGTCCGTGGCATTGCAGACAGTGCTTTGCAAACAATGGCTGGATTTCTTCGGCAAAGCTGGTCTGGTCTGTGGCAACAGCCACGCTGCCGCTGAAGGTGAGCAGCAGCAAAGGCAGGAGATGGGATCGAGTTGTGTTCATCGGTTCGGTAACTCAGCTGTCAGGCAATGTTCTGAAGCGACGTGAGGACAGGAATGGATCGGGGCAGATCTGAATGTCGGGCCGATTTTCTGCGGCCGGGTCGGTCTGGCGTGAAGCAGCTTAACGAGTTCCCATTCCTGGGCGAAACCAGAGTTGTTCATCAATGCCGGCTGATCAGGGAAAGTTGCAAGGACGAGTCTGTTGATGCTGGCCTTGTTCAGAGTTCTTCCCTGAGCAGTTCGTCGACAAGGTTTTCGATCGTCTGATCTCCGGTTGCACCCTCCCAGCGGAGTTCTCCCTGCCACCACAGACGCAGATAGCCACGTTTGTCGATGACATAGACGGTTGGCCACATGGTGTTTGACCAGTTCTTCCAGTTTTCTGACTTGAGATCGATCATTACGGGGAATCTGAGCTCTGCGTTACTGGCCGCCTGACGTACGGCGTCGGGATCACGCTCTGTGGCTGTTTCCGGCGTCTGGATGCCCAGAACCACAGCGTCGTCGGCATACTTTTCATGCCAGCGGTTGTAGACGTCAAAGTTAGCTTTGCAGTTGCTGCACTGGAAAGCGTAGAAATGAAGCAGGACGACCTTGCCCCGCAGAGACTCCAGTGTCAGCGGGGCGCTGTTGATCCATTGCTCGACGGGAACCAGCTCCGGGGCCAGCGGATAAATTCGCTTCAGGCCGGCCACGTCGAATGTGGCACCAAGAATGCGTTCCAGTTTGCTGAGCTGGGATGCGGTCATAACCCTGGTCAGCGCGTTTTCTTCGTCCTGTCTTCGGCGTTTGAGTTCGCCTTCGTAACGAAGCGGAATCTTCTTTGCTGCAATTGCCTGCTGCAGTTCTCGCTGAGCAGTGTCGGTCAGGGTGGCGAGTTCCACCAGCTTTTTGATCTGACTGGCCTGCATGTCCAGTTCCCTGCTCAGGTCCTCTCGCAACAGCATTCGCAGTCCCTGTGCCTGAAGTTCGAGCTGCAGCAGTCGCGCCTGCTGAAGTTTCGTGGTGTGCTGCCGGAACCAGTCACGTGCCTGTTCCTGCAGTTTCTCGACAAGTGCAATGCGCTCCGGATCGGGCAGATTTCGGGAGCGGAACCAGTCGCCATCGATTGCCTTCAGAAGCTGTTCCAGTGATTCGATGTCACTTGCGGAAAGTTCCAGCTCAGCGTGAACCTCCGGGGCATGAATCAGCTTGAGCAGCTGCTGGGGAATCTGAGGAGGAGGGACCGACGATTCGGTTTCGTCGGCGGTGAGTGTCGGCGGAAGTGTGATGCTGGTCAGCAGCACGGCGAGCAGCAGGTGTCTGGATCTGGAAAGGCGATCGGGGAAAGTTCGGACGCAGGCTGTCGGAGGGACATGTGAAAAGTGCATCTGTAGGCTTCTCCTGCAGGAGCTTTGAAGTGAGAATATCATAGCGGGTTTTGC
>JALRDR010000533.1 GCA_023262145.1 Planctomycetaceae bacterium
ATGGGCTGGGATGCCTTTGGACTGCCGGCGGAAGAATTTGCCCGCCAGAAAAACATTCATCCGGCCATCAAGACTGAAGAAAACATCACGACCTTTCGGCGTCAGCTGAAGATGCTGGGGTTCAGTTATGACTGGAGCAGAGAGCTTTCCACAACTGATCCCGACTACTACCGCTGGACGCAGTGGATCTTTCTGCAGATCCATGACACATGGTATGACGCTGCCTGCGAATGGACTGGTCCCGACGGAGTCACTCGAACGGGTCGCGGACGTCCGATCGCTGAACTGCCGATACCCGCGGACGTTTCCGCCGAGGGTACGGCCGCGGTGCGTCGTTACCAGGACAGGCACCGTCTGGCTTACCTCAGTGAAGCTCCGGTCAACTGGTGTCAGGAACTCGGCACCGTGCTGGCCAACGAGGAAGTCATCGACGGCCGCAGTGAACGTGGTGGCCATCCGGTTGAGCGACTGAACCTGAAGCAGTGGATGCTCCGCATCACGGCCTACGGTGATCGCCTTGGCGACGAACTGGAGAATCTGGGATGGCCGGAATCCATCAAGTACATGCAGCGAAACTGGATTGGCCGCAGCACTGGTGCTGAAGTGGACTTTGCCGTGGCCACTGATCAGCTGGATCACGCAGCCTGGATGCAGCAGCGCAACGAATCCGGCTTCCCTGCTGAACAGGACGCCGGGACGATTCGCGTCTATACCACCCGACCGGACACGCTGTATGGTGTCACGTACATGGTGCTCGCCCCGGAACATCCGCTCGTCGATCAGCTCACCACGGCGGACCAGCAGGCAGCCGTGGATCAGTATCGCCGTGAAGCATCGCTCAAGAGTGATCTGGACCGCACGGATCTTTCGCACAGCAAAACCGGGGTGTTCACCGGCGGCTACGCGTTCAATCCGGTTAATGGAGAAAAGGTCCCTGTCTGGATCGCCGACTATGTGCTCATCAGTTACGGCACCGGGGCGATTATGGCTGTTCCGGGGCATGACGAACGTGACCATGAATTTGCCACTGCGTTTCAGATTCCGATCCGCCAGGTCGTCGCTGCAGCGGCCGCCGACGCTGAGCCTGTGGACATCAGCGCAGCGGCGTGGACGGAGCATGGCGTCGCAGTGAATTCCGGCGTCTGGGACGGTACTCCGACAGCCGCATGCAAGGCCGGCATCACAACTGCGCTCAGCGAACAGGGGGTTGCTCGCGAGGCTGTCAACTATCGACTGCGGGACTGGCTCTTCAGCCGCCAGCGCTACTGGGGCGAACCGTTCCCGATCTGGCATGAACTGGATGACGACGGTCAGCCCACCGGTCTGATGCGTGCGGAACCCATTGAAAGTCTGCCGGTGCCGCATCCTCACGTCGAGGATTTTCAGCCGACCGGAACACCGGAACCAATGCTCTCCAAGGCATCCGAAGAGTGGCTGTACAAGACGGACACCGATGGAGTCCGACTGAAGCGGGAAACCAACAGCATGCCGCAGTGGGCGGGCAGCTGCTGGTACTACCTGCGGTTCTGCGATAATAAGAATTCGCAGCAGTTCATCGATCCGGAGAAGGAAAAATACTGGTTGCCGGTGGATCTGTATATCGGGGGAGCGGAGCATGCGGTGCTGCACCTGCTGTACGCTCGATTCTGGCACAAGGTGCTCTTCGACCGCGGTCTCGTAAGTCATCCGGAACCATTCCGCCGTCTGGTGAATCAGGGCATGATTCTGGGCGAGAATGGCGAAAAGATGTCCAAATCTCGCGGCAACGTGGTCAATCCGGAAGAAGTCGTGGAACAGCGCGGCGCTGATTCTCTGCGATTGTATGAGATGTTCATGGGTCCGCTGGAACAGGTGAAACCATGGCAGACCTCCGGCGTGGAAGGTGTGTATCGATTCCTTGGTCGCGTCTGGCGACTGATCATCGACGACCGTGCTGCAGAGAACGTAATTGATGCCGCTGTGACGGAGGACGCCGCCACGGCAGAGCAGCTGCGGATGCTGCACAGAACCATCAAGGCTGTCTCAGAAGACGTGCAGCGTCTGTCGTTCAATAC
>JALRDR010000672.1 GCA_023262145.1 Planctomycetaceae bacterium
GTGATTTCAGCGTGGAACTTTGCGGCGGTACCCATCTCAGCAACACCGGGCAGGCAGGCCTGTGCCGAATCGTCTCGGAAGAACCTGTGGCCCGCGGTGTCCGCCGCATCACGGCGGTCACTGGCCCGAAGGCATTACAGAAGGGACGTGAAGCGGACGAACTGCTGGCGGAACTGCAGCGGCTGACAAAGGCTCCTCGAGCAGTCGACCTGCCCGCCCGTGTCCAGGCTCTGCAGGAAGAAGTGCGTCAGCTCACAAAGCAGCTGGCGGAACTGAATTCCGCCTCCGTTGGTCAGGCTCTGGGTGGCCTTGTCGAAGGCGCCACCGAAGTCAACGGCGTGAAACTGGTGGCGCGCCGACTTGAGGGAGCAACTCGAGAATCGCTGCGTGATTACGCTGACCAGCTGCGAGAACAGTTCAGCCCCATTGCCCTGGTGCTGGGTGCCGAAGTCGAAGGCAAGGTGGCGTTGATTGCAGCTGCATCCCGATCACTGGTCAAGGAAAAGAACCTGCATGCCGGTAAGGCGATCAAGGCCGCAGCGACCATCGCCGGTGGTGGTGGCGGCGGACGACCTGATCTGGCTGAAGCAGGAGCACGTCTGGTGGACAAACTGGACGAGGCCATTGCCGCCGGAGCTGCCGAACTGGAATCCCAGCTCAACGCCTGACCGGGCAACCACAGAACCCGGGGAACTTCAAACTGCCACCCCGGCCGCAGGTCAGGCCCCTGCCTGGCATCACCCCTGCACGTCTGCGTGTTCAAAATTCCATCCCCTCCTGCTCAATTCGCCCAGCAAGGTGAATTGGGCGGCATGCACCGCCGACTTCGTCTCATTGGACGAAATGCCACCCCGGTATCAGCCGAGGTGCGCAAGCACCCGGTTCAGCCGCCTGCCTGACATGATCCGCAAATTGTCTTCTCCTCAGTTCCACCGCCCAGTGCTCTACGCGCTGGCGGGAACCCAAAGGAATCGTCGCCAACTGTCATTGCAGTTCTTTCTGCCCGGCTCAACATTTGAGCTGCAGCAGGTAAACTCACGCGGATGACGACCAGACGCATCCGTACAAACATCGTGTTTTCCCTCTGTAACACCTCGAAAAAAGTGATCCAGTACGTGAATACACCGGAGGCAGACACAGTTGCGGCACCGCCCTCAATCTCGCTGCTGTGGGACATCCTGATTCCTGCCGGGATTGTGCTGATCCCCACCGGTATCTTCACCCTGCTACGCACACTCACCTCTGGACTTGATCGACCGCAGGCCGCTCCCACCCTGACGGTGATCGTCGGCATGGTACTGCTTGAAGTGGCCGGGATCATCGCAATGGCGCTGCTCATCCTGTCGCGATACGACGCAGCAATCGCTCAACTGCACCGGGCCACGGCCGGTCGCCCTCCCTGGTGGCGACGACTGTCGTTGAACTGTGCGATGTTCTGTCTGCTGCTGGCTGACCTTTTGGCCAATGTTTCTGCTGCATTTTCCGGAGCCGATTTCCTGCTGCCGGCAGCAGCCCCGCTGTTCACGATGTATCTGCTGCTCCGCTGGCTCGCCCTGCGTGGCCGGCACCCGGATCATGTTTGAAATCTGTCTGCCGGACTCCGGTATGCCATCGCTCGCACCCCCAACAGCATCCGCCAGCGAGCTGATTGCGGCAAGCCTTTCACCGTGCCGTGCACGACCGGGTGCAGGCACACCGCCTGTCTGCAGGCTGTTTACCGCTGAAAGATGCGGAAACGGGCCAGCTTCATCCGCTGCAGCAGGTACTGAGTCATTACCCACAATGTCAGCAGGCCATAGCGAGTACTGCGGCGAAAGTTGATGCTGCTCGCTTCTGCGAAGTAACGCACCGGGACCGGGATGTCCCCCAGTCGAAATCCAAAGTACACCGACTGCGCCAGGAACTGAGTATCAAACACAAAATCGTCGGAGTTCTTCTGCCACGGTACCGTTTCCAGAATCTCTCGCCGATAGGCACGGAACCCACTGTGGAAGTCACCCAGGTTCTGTCCCAGCACAATGTTTTCAAATGTGGTCAACACCCGGTTGGCAATGTACTTCCATGCCGGCATCCCGCCCGCCAGCGCTTCCGCGCGAGTCCGAATGCGGGAGCCCATTACGAAGTCCACGTTGCCCAGACGAATCAATTCGGCCGCCACCGGGATCACGCGACTGTCGTACTGATAGTCCGGGTGAATCATCACCACCACGTCCGCACCGCGTTTCAACGCTTCCGTGTAACACGTCTTCTGGTTACCACCATACCCAGTGTTCTGCTGGTGCTGAATCACCGTCAGACCCAGCTTAGTCGCCACCTCCACCGTGTTATCTGAACTGCAGTCGTCCACCAGGATAATCTCAGCGACGGCACCTTCAGGGATGTCCTTCAATGTGCGTTCGAGCGTTGAGGCCGCATTGTAAGCCGGCATCACCGCGATCACCTTGAACGAACTGTCG
>JALRDR010000686.1 GCA_023262145.1 Planctomycetaceae bacterium
GGTATTCAGGCTTTCATGCCGATGATGGACTCTGCAATTCCGCTGACGTATGCCTGGCCCATTCACGATTCCGGCATGATGCCGGCTGGATACCCGAGGCAGCGCAACCCGTGACGGTGCATCACGTGCTGTAAATCAGCCAGTGCTGGCGTTCCCCAAAATGCGCGTTGTCCAAAGGATTTCCCTGTACCCACTCCCTTGTTCCTGAGGTACACTCTTCGAATTGAATCGAGTTTTGCTGCCCGCAACGTTTACTTCTCTGCGGAGAACAGGAAGAAATGAGAACGTTTCTTCAGTCTTATCGGTTCATCGTAAGCCTTACGGCCCTGGGATTTGTTGCCGTGTTGCTTTCGGGCCTGCTGCCATCGCGTGTTTCAATCATTAATGGCCTCCGGCTTTTTAATCCCTCAGACGGTACTCCCAACCAGACATGGCTTACGCCTGGTGAGACATCAATCGGGAGTCCGATCCGCCTGCTGATACTTGAAGACGATCAGATTTCTTCACAGTTGCTCATGCAGGTGGTTGCAGAACTGAGTGCTGCCCAGCTGACGGATCAGAATGGGCAAAGGCATCTGCGCTACCATATCCAGATGCATCCACCGCAAGCGTCGGCTGCGGACGCAGCGAAGCTGTTGCAGGAGCAGAACTTTGATTTTCTGCTGATGGGCTCACTGACACTTCTGCAGTCTCTGCAACCAGCACTGTTGGCGGCAGACCTGCATGCAAAGGTTGTCATGTTTGATCATGAACTGCACGACTCTGTTGCTGAACAGATTGATGCGAATCAGATCATTCAGGCTGCACCAAGGATCAGCAAATCGATCGAACTTGCAATGCAGACTTTTCCCGATCTGGAACATCTGTTCCTGATCGGTAATTCTGTGGAAGCAACAGCTGAGTCGGCCATCTGGCACCGTCAGGTCCAGGAAGCCGCCAACGCACATCAGCTCCAATTTGTCTCGCTGCTGGACAAATCTGCAGACCAGATCATCAGCGGCATACCAGAACCCGACCGCGTGCATTCTCTGATTGTTGCTGCCTCCCTGCCGCCTGGGGACGCACCTGAAGCGCAATTGCAGACTCTGAGCAGAACCCTTCCGGGGATCCCGATCATCTGCTGCGACCCGCAGTTCCTGCGGTTTGGTGCCGTCGCCAGTTTCTCCGTCAATGCCACGCATCTGGCAGAGCGACTTGATCAGTACCTCACGGGCAGTAAGTTCGCAGTAACGGACCAGGAAGTGCCTCATTCACTGTTCCTGCAGGGACCGCTGCTGTCGCGGCTGCTTGGTTATCCCTTGCGGGAACTACCCGCAGAGTCGGTTCTGCTGGGGCATGTGCCGTTGTTCTATTCCGACAGCAAAGAGTCAGTGCTGTACAATATCTTCCCAGTGCTGGTGGTGGCTGTCAGCGTCATTACCACGTTCCTGTTTTTCCTGCAGCGCTCTTATCTGGCGAACCAGAAGCTGACACTGCAGGCTGCTACAACGCACTTTTCAAAAATCACTACCCTGGGATATTACAATGCTGCCCTGGGGCATCAGCTCAGTCAGCCGCTTGGCGCCATGTTCAACAATATTGATGCGATGAGGTGCATGCTCATGCTGGGGACAGCACCGCCCGCCCAGGAGACAAAAGAGATCATCGAGGATCTTCTCAGAGATCATCGCCGGATCCAGGATGTTGTTAACTCGATTCGATCGCTGGCGAGAAAATCACCTGGAATCGATCTTGAGTCCGTTTCGGCATTCGATCTGTGTGAGCAGACAATCTCAAAACTCAAGAATCAACAGTTGTTTAATCGAATGAACTGGCGATTGCTGACGGCAGCTGCACTGCCCCGGATCAACGCCTCCAGGTCACTTTTGGAGCAGGCATTGATCAATGTGCTGACGAATGCCGGCGAAGCCACGCTCGCCTTATTAAAGCGCGAGTCCAGCGATCAGATGCTCCCATCATACAAAGGCTCCATCACAGTCAGCTTGTCAAAGCATCAGGAGCCATCAGGAGTCACCGGTGTCCTGATTCGGGTCACGGATGATGGCGT
>JALRDR010000460.1 GCA_023262145.1 Planctomycetaceae bacterium
GCTGTTGGTGGTGGCGCTCACGATGCACGCGGAGTCGTACTGTGCGCTGATTGTGTCGGCACCGCTGTCTGCGGACCGTGTTCAGTGCGAGCCAGATGGTCGGCCAGCAAGGCATAACGCAGTTCGTCCCGCAAGGCAGAAGGTTCCCGCTGATGACGGCGGTACACTTCGACCTGCAGGCTATTTCCCTGCAACAATTGTTGCTCCAACCGAGATTGCTCAACGCTAGTCAACGATTCCCAGTACCTTCGTGCCGCCTGTTGACGAGCGTCTGACTCGCGTACGGGAGTTGATGCTCTTTTGGGATTGGATGCGGCCGTGGATGACTGAGACGCTGTTTGGGGCGTGCGACGAGTGTCAGCGGAATTGGGTATGCTGCGGCTTCGGGACGGCTGTTCACCGGCCGGCACCTGATAATTCTGCTCAATCGCCCGTTTCAGGAATCCTGCTGGATTGCGTTCTAAGCGACGATCTCCTGCCTGCCTGAGTTGGTCATGCCATTTCATCTTTTCGTGGATGTGTGAGGCACTGAAGGCCGTTGTGAGCTGTCTGGCGACTGCCGACGTGATGCCACGTTGCGTTAATTGGTGGATGAGCGGCTGTTCCGGTGCTGTTTGTGGGCGTTCTGTTTGACGTGTCAGAACGATGTTCCAGTGTCCGGGGCTGAGTTTGCGGTACCGCTGGTCGCTGCCAGCCGGCTGCAGAAAACCAGATTGCTCCAGTTCTTCCAGAGCCGGTTGCAGTTTTCGCTTCAGGCCGTACGCATCGTGGGAGCGGCTGAGTCCGATGTGTTCGCAGGCCAGATTGCGGAGTGGGAATTCCAGCGAACTGCGGTGGTAAAACCGTTTGTCGAGGAAACGAAAGAGCTGACGTGAGATGGGACGCTTGAGCCGGAAGTAGAGAGACAGATCCAGTTTCTTGAGGTTGCCGGACTGGCAGCTGTGCAGAACCGGATCGCTCCACGAGAGCCGTGAGAGGCGATCTTCGCAATGGTCACCGCGACCATGCAGCGACAGCGAATCGAGGATGTGGAAGGATTGATTCTTCCAGCGTTGCACGGAGCGATCCCACCATGCCTGTTTGTAGTGCAGCGTGACCGTGGTCCAGCGTTGCAGTGATTCGTCAAGGCGGCGGTACGAGGCTCCGCCGGGATCCCAGCCGAGGAAGCGGATGAGTTCGTAACGGGTGAATTCGACCTGCTTCTGGCGGAAGCCGTGCCGGACGGCCGTGAGGTGTACAAGGCTGAGCAGGACATCGGCGTCGGTGGGACCGGGCAGACCGAAGGTGGGTGAACCGGTGACCAGCAGGGAGCGAGCGACTGGCTGCTGTGAGCGTTCATCGAACACCTGATCATGGAACTCCAGCGTGGTGAGTTTTCGGTCGGTGGGACTGCCGAGATGTGTGAGCGGGAACTCGGCCAGATTGAGTTCATCGGTCCCGCATTGGGACGGCAGCTGATGCAGGGGCACATTCGGACTGTTGGAGGTCATGGAGGGTGAGATGAGCGGCGGTGGCCGATCTGATTCAGAAATCAAAAAGGCATCATGTTTTGTTCTTTTTAATAACAACATTTTTCTTCTTTACCGGTTTGTAAGCTGGCGGAATGACTGGAGAAATCGGGCAAAAAACCGCCCCCAGACCCGTGTCAAAACCGCCCTGACACCCGCTATGCACCGCCCGGAGACCCGTGAAAACACCGCCCCCAGACCCGTGTGCACCGCCCGGAAACCCGATACGGGCAACGGGGCGGTTTTGCGTGTGGTGAGGTCAGCATAGAGCGCATTGGACCCTTGGCGCAAGAGGGCGTAATGTTGGGGGGGCAGGCGGCTTGCGTGTCTTCGCCAGGGCGTCCAGCCTGTGTGCTCAGATGGTTGTTCGTGG
>JALRDR010000851.1 GCA_023262145.1 Planctomycetaceae bacterium
CTGGTCGATGAGCGCCGGGAAGGCGTTCTTGACCACGATCGGTCCATCGCCGCCGATGGTCCCGTTGCCGACATGGTTGAACCGCCCCTGCGGCACTGTAGTGTGGAACAGAAAGCTGAATGCGAAAGGTGTGGATCTGAGTAAAGGGGCGGTAAAACCCCCGCAACCCAGACTCTGAACTCCCTGTCAAACAACGCAATTTGCATCCCGGAAACACAATCGGTTAATCTGTTTTCGGGACTGCGGTTTGTTTCCGGAGTGATCAGGTACTGCAGGATGGCTTCTGCACCTGAACAGTAACATGAGCGGCAGTGGTTCCAGGATGGTGCCGCTGTCGGGAAGATCTTCAATGAAATGTTTCAGGCGGGGTTTTCGCAGCATGTCCAGCGCGGTGTTAGTGGTAATTGCCGTACTTGCGATCGGGGCAGGCAGCCTGTTTGTGGCCAGCCTCGCTTCCCGACCTCCTGCTGGTCTGGGTGTTCGCGGCGACCGTCTGGCGGCCTGCCCTTCCAGTCCGAATTGCGTTTCGACACAGGCTGAAGACCGTGATCACTGGATTCGCCCCATTGACACAGACCACCCGGATCCGCTCATTGTGATTCGTCAGATCCTGCAGCAGTTTCCCCGGGTGACTGTCGTTTCCGATACTGCCACCTACGTGCATGCCGAATTCCGCAGTCGACTATTTCGCTTTCCCGACGATGTGGAGTTCTTCTGCAGCCCGGATACAGGTCGTATCCACTTCCGTTCGGCATCCCGCCTGGGGCACTCCGACCTTGGCGTGAATCGTGCTCGCATGGAAGAAATCAGAGAACGGTTCCTGCGGGCAGTCACGGCCGACTCTGCGAAGACAACCACGCCTCGCCAACAGCCTGTTGCTGCCGGCTGACCTGCAGCCTCAAGCCTGCTGGATGATGTCGTTGTTTTCCGGCCGGCCTTCGATGTAGAACCAGTTGTGAATTGGCCGGAGCACTTCCTGCACATCCGCGAGCAACTGTTCATCCAGTGGTTCTTCCGCCCAGCTCGCCCACTGCTGAATCCGCTCCGGGTTCGCTGAGCCCGTGATGCAGGTCGTGAAATCAGGATTGGCGATCGAAAACTGCAGGGCAATTTTTGCAATATCAGAGCCACGTTCACGACACAGGCGGGCTGCAGCGGCAGCGGTCTCTCGCACTTCAGGCGTTGCCTTGTGCCACGGCGGAAGTGGGGCATCGCACAGCAGACGTGCGGAAAATGGAGCCGCATTCATCAGCCCGACGCCCTTCTCTC
>JALRDR010000923.1 GCA_023262145.1 Planctomycetaceae bacterium
AGACAGTAGATTGACTACCAGCAGATTGACTGAGAGCAGATTGACTGCCAGCGGATTCTAACGCTGCGGGTTGCCGAAGGTCTAATGAGACGATGCGGTCAGTGACGGGTCTGGCGAGCAATCTGGTTGTCTTCATTCACCAGTACGATTTTTGGCTGGTGCGCAGCGAGATCGGATTCAGAGAAGCTGGCGTAGCTGCAGATGATCACCAGGTCGCCGACATTGACCAGCCTTGCGGCTGCTCCGTTCAGGCAGATCACTCCGGAACCGGGCTCTCCCGGGATTGCGTAGGTCGTCAGTCGGCTGCCGTTGGTGATGTCGTAGATGTCCACCTGTTCCCATTCCACGATATCCACGGCGTCCATGAGAGTGCGATCGATGGTCACACTTCCTTCGTAGTCGAGACTGGCATCAGTCACGCGGGCTCGGTGGATCTTGGATTTGAGCAGCGATCGGTTCATGATGGCGGACGTATGTGCAGGGGGTAACGAATTCGTTGAGCGAACGGATCTGAAGATGATCAGCGGCAGCGAATCACATTCGCAGAGTACCTTCGAGCTGATCCTTGCAGGTCTGAATGACATGACCAACCGCTTCATCCACTTCTTCGGCTGTGAGTGTACGGTCGGGAGCGGAAAAGCGGCAGGTAACCACGTAGGACTTCAGGCCGGCTCCAATCTGCTTGCCGCGATACTGCCCGGAGAAGGAGGTGGCCGAAAGCAGTGGCCCGGCACTGGCCCCCACGACTTTTTCCAGCTCGGCCCAGGTCACCGATTCGGGAAGCACAAAGTTGAGGTCTCTGGCGATACCTGGAAATCTTGGCAGCGGCGTAAAGCTGCGATGCTGCTGGTAAAACTGCTCGATCACAGGAAGTCGCAGCTCTGCAAAACTGGCTTCGTCCTGCAGTTCCACATGATCCAGAACGGAGCGACTGAGCTCCCCGATGCGTCCGAGCTGAACGCCATTGAGCAGCAGCATGGCCCCGCGGCCGGCGGAAAACTCTTCACCGTCAGCCGGTACCGCCCGCAGCTGGCTGCCGGGACAGAGTGTCTGCAGGAGTGATTCCACAAGTCCCTTCAGTTCCAGGAAGGCATACCCCGACACAATGCCGACCGTCAGCGGCTCCGCTTCGTTTTCCGGCAGTCCCTGGCCGGCGGACAGATACACGCGTGCGATCTCGAACAGTTCTGCATTGCTGTTGCCGTGTCGTTCGTTCTGCCGCCGACACTGCAGGAGGCTGGGAATCAGACTCTGGCGAAGATGGTTTTCATGACTGCGGCTGGAATGATTCACGCTGACCGGTTGTGTCTGGGCAGGCGGTGGCAGCAGATCACGCTGGTCTTTGCTGACAAAGGAAAGCGTGAGCGCTTCTGAAAGTCCGGCGGCTGCCAGCTGCATCCGGAGAGCATCCAGAACTCGTTCTCGCAGTGTGCGGGATGTTGCTGTGACGGGCAGCGGAGCATCTGTTGGAATCTGATCGTATCCGTGGATGCGGGCAACTTCCTCGATCAGGTCGCACTCGCGGGTCAGGTCCGGCCGCCAGCCGGGCGGACAGACGGTGACTTCCGTTTCGCTCTGGCTGATCATCTGCAGGCCGAGCTGCTGCAGAATGGAAACGCACTCCCTGGGCGGGATGCTGATGCCCAGCAGTCGTTCCACGCGAGCAAATCTCAGCGTCACGGGGGGAGTTTCTGCAGGCAGTGCAGATCCGGCAACAACAGATCCCGCCAGCAATTCCCCGCCGGCCACCTGCAGGATGAGTTCACAGCAACGCCGTGACGCCCAGTCCAGCTGGCGGCGGTCGACGCGACGCTCAAAGCGATAGGACGATGGGCTGTGCAGTTTCAGGGCTCGAGCCGTGCTGCGGACGGACATACTGGAAAAGGCAGCCGCTTCAATCAGAACATCGGTGGTGGCAGCGGAGATTTCGGTATCAAACCCACCCATAACTCCCGCAATTGCCACTGGTTTTTCAGCGTCGGCGATGACACACATGTCTGTGGTGAGTTGATAGTCGCGCTGATCAATCGCGCGGAGTTTCTCTTCCCTGCTGGCCCGGCGAACGACAATGGCGGGTCCACTGAGCAGTTTCAGGTCGAAGGCATGCAGCGGCTGCCCGCATTCCATCATTACATAATTAGTGACGTCCACCACATTGTTGACCGAGGTAATGCCGATGGCCTGCAGCCGATCTCGCAGCCAGTCAGGGCTGGGGCCGATCTTCACTCCGCGAATGACGCGAGCATGGTATTCCGGGCAGAGATCTTCACAGTCAATCTGCACGGACACGGCCGCAGCTGCCGAGGTACTGCTTTCCGGTACAGATGCAGCGGGAATCTGCAGCGGTGTGTCAAACAGCACGGAGATTTCCCGAGCGACGCCAATGTGCCCGAGGCAATCAGGGCGATTGCTGGTGACCTCAAGGTCGATCGCGGTGTCTGACCCATCCGCCAGATCCTCAACCTCGTGGTATTCCTCAAGATTCAGACCGGAAACGGTAAGCTTGTGGGTCAGTTCGTCCATTGATTCGGGAATGCTGACATAGTCTGCAAGCCAGCGACGACTAACGATCATGGGATCTGTTCTTTTGAGTACATGTCGGAGAAAAAAGTGCCGGCTGCTGGTCACGCTGCCGGCTGATAATCCGAAACGGGGCAGTTCAGTGTATCGCGTTACAATCAGTCAAGGAACAACATCGGCAGTGGATGGCGGAAGTTCCTGCTGGTCGCCAGGAGGGGGATGCCGCCGCCCGGAGCATGCTCAGCTGACTGCGGTTTCGGTGGCGGCGAGGAAATTTCTAAGAATCTGCATGCCGCTGGCCTGGCTCTTTTCGGGATGGAACTGCGTTGCCATCACGTTGCCGCGGGCCACCGCAGAGACAAACGGGTACCCATAGTCCGTAGTGGCGGCAGTCCAGTCATCAGCAGCGGGTTCGCAGTGGTAGCTGTGCACAAAATAAAACCAGCGTCCCGAGTCAACCCCTGCGAACAGCGAGTGGCGACCGGTTTCCGGCAGCTGGAGCTGATTCCAGCCCATATGCGGAATCTTGTATTCTGAACTCAGATCAAATCGCCGTACCTTCCCCGGGATGACTCCCAACCCCCTGTGTACGCCGTCTTCCAGAGATTCTTCGAAGAGCATCTGAAGGCCAAGGCAGATGCCGAGGAACGGTCGATCGGCCGCGATGTGGTCCTGCAGAACATCCACCAGCTGGTGTTCGTGGAGTGCATTGACGGCGTCGCGAAAGGCTCCGACGCCGGGAAGTACTACGCGATCTGCTTCAGCAACCTGTTGCGGGTCTGAACAGATCTGAGCATCTTCGCCGATCCGTTCGAACGCCTTCTGCACACTGCGAAGGTTGCCCATTCCGTAATCGACAATCAGTGTGGTCATCGATCCTGCTGTTCAATAGGGGAAAAGTGGAAACGGCAGACGGATTGATTCAAAGCTGAAAATTGAACACGTTGTCTGCCGATTCTGAGACGGTCTGCTGGACTTGCGCCTCAGGTACCTGCAGTGGAGAACCGTTGGCGCCGGTCAATCCTACAACATACGCCCCGGCCGGGGCACCGGCGAATCCTGCGAATGCCTCCAGGCGATACCGGCCCTCAGAATCGGTAATGCCGGAGGCGGACATGGCAGGCTGGTCCGGAGCGGGGTTATTCGGAGCAAACTCAACGCGAACGCCTTCCGCCGGGGTACCTTCGACGGAGATCGTACCGGTCACCTCATAGAGTGGAGGGCCCTCATAGACTTCGCGAGTCATCCACCAGTACCAGCCAAAGATCAGCAAAGCAGCGACGACAGACCCCGGGAGCAGCCGCTTCTGTACGAAGGTCACCATGGCCTGCCGTTCTTCATCGGCACGCTGCTCTGTACGCGATTTCTGCGGAGTCTTCGAGGAATCACGTTTTTCGTGATAGGCCGCCAGCATGTCTGCAGCGGAACCCGTAGAGACTTCTGCGGCTGGCGCCGTGTCAGCTGTAGCCTTCTTCGAGGTCTTTTTCCTGGTCGCCTCATGTTCCCGCATCAGATCGGCAACCGAAGGGCGACCCGGTGTGGAGGTGGGTGCCTGCACGTCAGGCTGCGGGATGTAAGGCTGGGGAGTTTCCGTGATCTCCGGGATGTCGGCTTCAGGGGTCAGTTCAAAGGGCATGTCCACCAGGAAATCATTTGTGCCATCATCTGCCGCCGATTCCACGGCCTGTGCATCGGTTGCCTCGTCGGCAGCCGGAACAACAAAGGCTGTGCGACACTTCGGGCACTTCGCGTCGGTGCCAGCCTTTTCGTCGCGGATGCGCAGAACGGATTCACACTTGCTGCAGGTGTAGCGGATAGTCATCGTTTGGAATCCGGGAGGGCCGAGATCGCGATGTTTGCACAAACGGAGTTTTCTCGGAGAGCAAAAAAAAAGCCAGGCAGTCATCCCACCTGGCGTCTGAGCTGAATCCGGACAGTATCAGAAATTGCCGACCGGAATGCCGGAATTGGTATTACCGAGGTTCTGCCAGATCTGCAGACTGATGTCCTTGCTCACCGTGCGGGAAGAGCCGTCGGCGAGTCCGACGATACAGATTTCACCATGGGAAGAGCCAGCGGAGCCCCAGAACAGTTTCTTGTTCGGGCCTTCCAGGGTTGTGAACATAGTTGATGGGCCACCCCATGCCCAGCCATCACTGGCGATCTGGTCCACGGTGCGGGCATTCGGGATTGGCAGCGAACCAAATCGTTCTGCCTCACCAAGCAGGATTGTCTGCGATGTTCCGTCCTTGATGTCGGTCAGGCGAACAGCACTGTTGACAGTCAATGCACCGACGTTGTTGGACAACTGGTTGAAGTTGTTGGCCGGAGTACGAATCTGTGACTGGTAATAGACCAGTTGCTCGGCGGTCAGGTCGACCATTGTTCGCAGTTGCCGATTGAACAGCACACCGGATCCGGCACACGCAGCGTAGTCATTTCCTCCGCCACGGATTCCGGTGGACAGCTTTGTGGGCGCGTCAGTATCGAGATAGCGGTTGTGGGAATACTCAGATGAGTTATTGATTTTGGCACGACGGGACGGGCAGTAATACTGAGGAATTTCTGCCTGAGCCGGAGCGTAACCAAGCTGACGCCAGATCAGATTGACACCGTTGTCAAGAAGCACTTCGGAGTTACCAAAGACGTTGTAATCCGGTCTCCAGAGACCATACAGATTTGCCTGCTCAATGTATGGCAGGATCTGAAACATCCAGCTGGTGCCGTGCAGGCCCAGCAGCTGGTTGGGCAGCATTGGTTCCCGTGGGTCGCGAACCCGCATTCCCGTCGGTGTGATGTCACCGGCGTAGGTGGTGTAAATGGCCGCCGGCGGGAGCACCATGTGAGCGTCGTGGTAGTTGTGCAGGGCGAGGACCAGCTGCTTCACGTTGTTCAGGCACTGTGTTCGTCGTGCGGATTCACGTGCCTTCTGCACCGCAGGCAGCAGAATTGCCACAAGCACAGCGACGATGGCAATCACAACCAGCAGTTCAATCAGGGTAAATCCCCGAATTCGCTTCTGTACAGTCTTCATGCAAGATCCCCTTGATCAAATCAGACAGCTTCTCGGGAGACCGCTTTGGCACCGCGAGATCGAAGAAAGTTCGGCTGATACAATCAACGACCGGAGCACAATCCGGAGTCTGGTTCTGGAAACAATGCTCAATTATTATTCACAAAATATCAGCTGGACGCTCAGAATCTGCTGAAATCTCGGCTCCTGAGCGATTTTCAAACGCAAAACCGGTTTCTCTTCACTGACTGATTTTCCCCGGCAACTGCGGCGCATCCATGTATTTGCACGCTCTGGCAGGCTGCGTCGGATGATCCGTCTGGGCAGTTGCTCTGTTTCATGCGGGTTGTTGCGGTCGGGCAAAGACAGCCGGATTCGCAGTTTTCCTGCAGCCGCTGATCAGTGTCCGGTGGGAGGTGACTCCGCGAGGTCACGGAGAATCGCCGCGCCCTTCAGCAACGTGGCATCATCGGCAGCAAAGGACAGCCGGAAATGAGTGTCAGCGGCGCTGAAGACTGATCCCGGAATGATCAGCAGATTGCGGCGAATGGCCTCGGTTACGAATTCCGTACCGGTCCCCCAGGGTGTGCGCAGGAACAGGTAAAATGCACCTTCACCGCCGGTGATTTCATAGTGCTCAGACAGATGTTCGGCGAGCAGGTCCCGGCGAGCACGATAGTCATTGCGATTGCCGGTCAGATCCATCTCCCAGGCGGTGAGCCCGGCCCATTGCACGGGATGGGGAGCACATACGAATGTGAACTGCTGCAGCTTGAGCATCTGGCGGATGAGATAGTCGGGGGCATGCAGATACCCCAGCCTCAGGCCGGTCATCGAATGTGATTTGCTGAATCCGTCAATCACGATGGTGCGATCATTCCATCGGGCCGGGCTGCAGAATTCGGCGTCATAACAGAAGGCGCTGTAGATCTCATCGCTGAGCAGCGCAATGTTCTTCTCAGCGGCCAGTTCTGCAATCGCCTGAGTTTCTGCCGGAGTCGCAACAACACCGGTGGGGTTCGTCGGGCTGTTGAAAATGATCAGCCGGGTGCGGGGGGTAATTGCCCTGCGGACATCTTCGGCTCGAATTCGGAAATCCGGGTACGTGGAGATGGGGACTACTTTGCCGCCGGCAAGCGTCACCAGATGGCGATACATCACAAACCACGGATCAAAGATGATCACTTCATCCCCGGGGTTGATCAGTGTGCACAATGTCAGCAGCAGTCCGCCACTGGTGCCGGAGGTAATGAAGACGTCGCGGTCGGGGTGCCCGTAACGGCGATCCAGATCCTCCTTGAGCAGTGATTTGAGGGGAGCGATTCCCTGGGTCTGACTGTAAGCGTTACGACCTTCCTGAACGGCCTTGCAGAGCGCGTCCTTGACCGGTTGCGGAGTGTCGTAGTGCGGCTGCCCAATGCTCAGGTTCACCGGGTCCTGCATTGTCGCAGCAAGGTCAAAGACACGCCTGATTCCCGAGGCATCGATCTGATGCATCCGGTCCGCAATCCACTCTTCGCTCACCGTTCGTTCCTTGAGAAATGGTATCAGTTGCGGTCAGCTGAGCGACTTGCGCCCTGCCCTTCCGAGTTCACAGATGTCTGACAATTTCCGCTGCCGGAAACCGTACACGTGCCTGACCTGCCGCCGCATCGTCTGCAGCTCGATAACCCAGTGCACAGGCAACAACAGATGTCCATTCACTGTCCTGAATGCCGAGGAGCGGGTCCAGCTGATCCGGAATAATACCCTCCATCGGACAGGAGTCGATCTGCAGCAGCGCGGCAGCCTGCAGGATAAATCCGAGCGGGATATAGCACTGGCGAGCGGTCCATGGCAGATGGTTGTCTCCCATCCGCTGCAGTTTTCCGAGAATAGCCTGGGATGTGCCCTGCAGACTCTCCTCAGAGACCCCCCGCGTTTCTGCGATCGAAGTGAGATACCGCGCAACAAAATCCGGGTCCGCGTTGCGGCGGGCGGCGATGACAACGAAGTGGGAACAGTCTCGGGGCTGCAGCTGCCCCCAGCAGGCAGCCGGCAGCTGTTCTCTCAGGACAGGACTGCTGATCACAAAGAATCTCCACGGCTGCAGTCCGTAGCTGCTGGGAGCCAGCACGAGTGATTGCTCCAGCAACGCCCACTGTTCTGCGGGAATTTTCCGCTCCCGATCAAATTTCTTTGTGGCATAGCGCCAGTTGAGTGCTGCTGTCAGCAGTTCCGGCATGGTCTGCGAAGACATGGAACAGAATCCCTTTCCGATCGGATGGGCAGGATGCGGATGGTCGCAGTGAAACCACTCAGGCTCGCTGAATCTTTTCGCGGCCAGCCGTAATCAGACCTGTGGCGTTTCGCGTATCCACAATCAGCTGTGAATGATCGACGATGAACTGATAATCAAAGGCTGTGTGGTCGGTGGCAATGAGCACACAGTCCTGGGCGGCAAGGAACTCGGGCGTGAGTTCGCTGCTGACCATCGGCGGCAGGTCAAAATGCCGCATGGGAGGCAGTGCCGGGATATGCGGATCGCTGTACGTCATTTCCGCACCGCGTTCCAGCAACAGTTCCATAAGTTCGAAGGACGGACTTTCGCGGGGATCGTCCACATTCTTCTTGTAGGCCATGCCCAGCAGGCAAATGCGGCTGCCACGGATTGATTTCTGCCGATCGTTCAGGAAATCTGCCACACGTCCGACAACATATCGTGGCATCGCGGTGTTGACTTCGCCGGCCAGTTCAATGAAGCGGGTACTCATTCCCTGTCTTCGCGCCAGCCAGCTGAGATAGAATGGATCGATGGGAATGCAGTGTCCACCCAGTCCGGGTCCGGGATAAAACGGCTGAAACCCAAACGGCTTGGTCTTTGCCGCTTCGATGACTTTCCAGATGTCGATCCCCATGCGGTCGAACAACGTCTTCAGTTCATTGACGAGGGCGATGTTCACCGCGCGATAGGTGTTTTCCAGAATCTTGCAGGCTTCGGCAATCTCTGCACTGTCCACGCGGACCACCTGGACGATCGCATGGCCATACAGTGCGCAGGCGAGGTCGGCGGCAACTGTGCAGATGCCACCAACAACCTTGGGTATGCCGGCAGCGGTGTAGTCCGGGTTACCGGGATCCTCCCGTTCCGGACTGAATGCCACAAAATAATCTTCACCGCATTTCAGCCCGGCTGGATTTCGTTCCAGAATCGGCACCATCACGTCTCTGGTAGTGGTGGGATAGGTTGTGCTTTCCAGAATGACCAGCTGCCCGGGACGCAGGACCGCAGCGATCGCTGCGCTTGTGGATTCAATGTACTGCAGGTCCGGGTCTCGAGATGCATTCAGTGGTGTCGGCACGCAGATCAGCAGAGCGTCTGCTTCGGCGAGTCGCGAGAGGTTCGATGTCGGATCAAGCTTTCCGGAGGAGATCCAGCCGGCGACAGTTGCTGACGGGATATGCCGAATGTAGCTCTTACCCGCCAGCAGACTGCTGATCTTGGTGTCATCAACGTCGAAGCCGATGCAGCGAAATCCGGCAGTGGTGAAGGCACTGATCAGGGGCAGACCAACATAACCGAGCCCGATAATTCCAATCGTAGCCGTCTTCTGACCAATGCGGTCTGCCAGTTCTTCAGCCAGTGTCTGAGCGGATGAATGAGTCATTGTGCCTGCCGGGAAGTGGAGTTCAGAATGGTTTCTGAGCGAGCGCGAGTCCGGAATTTGCTGTATTTATACAGGTCTCCGTTCCTGGACTTATTACGACCAGGCAAGCCTGTAACGCCATAAGGAAATTGTCGGAAGCAGTGGTTTTCCCTGTGATTGCGGACCCACAATGCCGAATTGCCGAAAAAACGTTTTGTTCACGGTCCGAATTCAGGTCGGAGCCAGCCGTTAACGCCGCTTTCCGGATGACTGAAGCTGTTCGGCTTTCACCTGAATGTCGCCCAGATCCAGTACGTCCCCTGCCGGAATGCTGAGTGGGATGGTTCCCCGGGTCGTCTGGCGAAGTTCATTCTGAATCTGCAGTTCCTGCAGACTGCCCGGCTGCTCGTGCCAGAAGTGAAACGTGTGCTCGCCCGCAGGAACAAGCTTCATTTCAAACTGCCCGTCAGCATTGGTGACCACCGAGTAGGGATGGTCAAGGACAACCAGCCATGCCCGCATCCATGGATGTACGCTGCAGTCGATTCGCGCCGGAGCACGCTCGGCCTTGCCAATCTGTCGTGCTGAAGGTTTGCCGGACGGAATCACTTCATTGAAGGGGATGGACCGTTTGAGATAAGCCGCAGCATTGTGAACCACGGGGTCGGTGTTGAGCATTCTGAGGGTCTGGCCGGTCTGCAGTGGTACGATCCGCGGGATAAAGCGGCAACCTTTGTTATCCAGTTCCACAGGTTTCTGAACCAATGCGGAAAGCGTGGGGTGCACGGGCACTTCGTCGCGGGAATCCAGAAAGACCACGAAATTGGCAATCCCACGGTTCTGCGGATGAATGAGCAGCGATTCGTCCTGCAGGCCGGGCAACCCGCAGACTTCTTCGTCACGTGTGATTTCGAGGGTTTCGCGGGCAGGAATTTCTCCACTGAAGACAATCCGACCGCGAACTGTACCCCATGTCAGTTCATCCGCCTGCAGTACCGCAGCAGGACACATCAGGGCCAGCAGAGACCAGAAGACAACGGCAGAGGAGGTCGTCCTGAGCAATCGGGTGTGCATGCGCGAATAACTCCGGAGAAACAGGAACAGGCAGAATCCGACTGCTGATGATAACGGGAAGGAACCGCTAATTCTCTACAGAGTCGGAAAGTCGCAGGATTCGCGCATTGCGAAATCGCAGTGCCGGCCCCGCCGCCGCAGTCTGTCTGTCGGCCATCATGCCAGTAAGCCCGCTGCTCAGCTGCGGCAACGTAACCTGGCAGATACTGCTGCCATTCATGATCAGGCGCAGGTTCTTTCGATCCAGCTGGATCTCAAAGTCGTTCCAGCCGTCACGCGGAGGCGATGTGGAGTTTACTCGGGGCGAAAGTGTTCGTGGGGTGCTGTCGAGGGTAATGACCTGACCGAGTGAGAGACTATCCAGGCCCAGCATCATTCCAGTCACCTGCGGATTGGCAGCAGCACTCAGAATGACTGCAGCAGCGGCACTGCTGCCATCCACCTGCAGCCTCAGCACCCAGCGATCACCGCCAGTGGTGCGGTCGAGGAAGCCGAGTGAGACGTTTCGTTCGGCGGCCGGCAGCGTGAGGCCACCGGAGAACGGCTCCCAGAGTGCCTGCCCGGAATCACTCAGTAGTTCGGCGGTTTGTCCCGCCTGGAGATAGACCATCAGATCCGGCCGATGAAAAATGGGGGAAAACTGCAGGCCCTGCAACAGTTCCTGCACATTGTTCTGCTGCACCTGACGGCCAGCTGTGTCTGCCTGCTGCAGGGATTCAGCAATCTCCAGTGCCTTGCGAACGTCATCGGCGACGACCTGGCCAGCCGGCCGTCCACTGGCCCTGCGAGCAATTTCAGCGGCAGGCTGCAGAAACAGGGTTAACATCGGCCATTGCTCAGCATCCGCTGCCAGCAGTGCAAGTTGCAGAAGTTGTTCCAGCAGCCGATCTTCCTGATGATCTGTCAGGCCGCTGGTGCGGAGTTCCGTCACAGGGGTCAGTGATTCCTGCAGGGGGCTGATACCATAGCGTTCGGCTCTGAGCAGCAGTGATTCGAGGATTGTGTCAGGAACACGCACACTCTCAGCCTGATCTGAAACCAGTTGCAATAACGCACAATCGTCGGTGCCCGGTTCCTGAGCGTAACAGATTTCAAGCAGTCTGCGCAATTCTTCCGGACGCCGCACAGCCGTTGCCAGTTCGCGACGATAGAGTTTCTGCAGCGCGGCCGTGGCTGTTTCGACAGCTGCTGCATCCGGTGCGGTAGCTGTTGCTGACGATTCAATCTGCAGGGTCAGTTTACGCTGCACCCCGCCTTCAATCTGCATATTGAAATCCAGTGCTGCAGTGATGAGTTTCCAGGTGCATTCCACCGTACCGGCTGCATCGTCAGGAACAGTCCAGGTCAGTACACCAGATTCCGCATCGATGCTGATGCCGGGCTGTGCAGCGGAAATGAGTTCTGCCTGCAGCAGTCTGCGAATCCCGGGTGGTGCAACGTTGTCCAGCAGCGGAATGGCGAGTTTCTGGCCGCGTCGCGCAACCGCTGTCACCGGCGTCGTGATGCTGAGGCTTTGCGAAGCGGGTCCAACCATGACAACTCGAGCAGCTTCTGAAATCTGAGCACCGCCTGGACCAATCAGCTGGATCACGACGCGGTGGCGACCGAGATCATCTGCGCCGGGTTTCCAGCGAAACTGTCCGGATTCGGCCGAAAACTGCATTCCCGGCAGGACATCTCCGGCCAGCCGAAAGCTGTACTCTGCAGATTCCGGAAGCGTCGGTTTAACCTCTGCATCCCAGACAACTTCATCGTCCGGTTTGACACGCAGAAATCCCGGGGTCTGCAGCTGGTAGTTGACGGCGGAAGGGTCACTTCCGACCGCAACAACAAGCTGAGTCGAGGAGATGACCGTGATCTTTTTCTGATGCTCGAAGCACAGCTCAATCGGAATCACATGCGCGGCAAGGCTGAGTGTGGCCGGAATTTTCCAGCGCACCGTGCCAGTTTCCTCATCGATTGTGACTCCTTCCGGAGCTGTAGAGGTCAATCGCCAGAAGATCCTGCCCGCCGCCGGGGTTTCCGGAGGGTCACCATCAAACGTCGGCTGGAATTCCAGCTGCTCGTTGATCTTCATTGGCAATGGGGGCTGATAAGCCAGCGTGGCTTTCGGAACAGACACCTCAGCCGCAACTGCTGCGGCCTGCTGTGGCTGCTGGCGGCTCTTCCCGGCCGGGCCTGACAGAGCGAAATAGAGCAGCCCGGCGAATACGGGCAACGCTGCAATCCCCATCACAATCATGCCCGAACGTCGTTTGCGAGCTGTTGTGCCACGGTCGGCAGGGCGATGTGTACGAACTGAGGCGAGTGTGATCGGATGCAAATCGGGGGCTTCCAGGACGGTGCCCGAATTTCCGGCGGGTGTGGTTGCCAGCATCAGGTCCACCGCAGCACCAGTGTCCATCTCACGCAGAAACTGATGATATCCGGGATCCTGCAGATCACCGGCGGCCTCAGAGGCTGCCAGCTGCAGTTCGATGGACGTCTCCGGGTCATCCGGTTTCCTCACTTTCGCCTGCAGACTGGCCACGGTAATCGGAGCACTGAACGGTTCCAGCGCATCTGCGAGTTCCTGAGGAGTCTGAAAGCGCTGATCCGGATCGCGGCGAATCATGCGCGTGACGATAGCGTCGATGGGTTCAGCAAGTTCCGCGCGGATTGATCGGACGGAAGGAGCATCCCTGGAGCAGCGCACCATCAACACCTGCAGGGGGTTGTCTCCCTGGAATGGGACACGTCCGGTGAGCAGACGGAAGAACGTACAGCCCAGACTGTAGATGTCGGAGCGAATATCCACGGCAGCAGTATTCCAGCCCTGCTCCGGAGACATGTAATCGGGAGTTCCCATGACCTGCCCGGCGCGAGTCACGGCGGTGCGATCATCATCATCATCCAGCAGTCGTACGAGACCCATGTCCATGATACGGACACGCGCTTCACCGTTGTCGGCCCAGTCCAGCATCAGGTTCGAGGGCTTGATATCCCGGTGCACCATCTGTTTTTCAAAGGCATGCTGCAGGCCGAGTGCCGTCTGCCGAATGATCTCACAGGCCTGGGCAACCGGGATTGCCGGCAGGCCCGCCAGCATGTCGTCAAGCTGCTCTCCGTTCACATACTCCATCACCATGAAGTCGATATTTCCGACTCGTCCTGCATCCAGACTGCGCACGATATGAGGATTGTTGAGGCGGCTGGAAGCGCGGATCTCCCGACGGAAGCGATTCACCAGATGCTGGTTGGAGGATAGTTTTCGTGACATCACCTTGATGGCCACAATGCTGGAATCGCGGGAGTCAATCGCGCGAAATACGTGCCCCATGCCACCACGTCCGATGGAATCGAGCAGTCGGTAGTGCCCCAGCACGAACCCGGACTGACCTTTGAGCAGCTGTGCGGCCTGCCAGGCGGTCAACAGCCCGGAGCGAACGAGCTGTCGGCTGAGCTGCTCTGCGGATTCCTCTGCTGCAGCCAGCGCCTGCGCAGCGGTCATCTGTGAGCCGGACATGAGACCGCTCTTCTTGAGCAGCTTGAGGAACGCCGTGGAGTTCATGATTGCAGCATCTCTGGAATCAGACAGAAAATCCGAGTTCCGGTGCCGGGGGTATTGAGGGAACAGTGTGAGATTTCAGTGTCTGTTCTTTGTAGTGCAACTCTGTATCCGTTGATCCAGACGCTGCAGCAGAAGCCTTCTCACGGAGATTCCCGGGAATCCTGCGGAGCCAGAAAGGAACGGGGCAAAGAAAGGGTGCGAAGCCGACGGAAACGACGGCCACTGAAGCATCTTGCCGCAGAATCCAGGAACTGTACAGGTTCTGACAATAATCTGAAAAGGTAATAATCAGAAACAGGGGGTGGATCCTGCCGACAAAACGTTCCACCGGACCATTGATTGAAGCTGCAATCAGCCTGATCGCAGCCGTGATAAGCCCGCGCGCTGGAACCTGCCTGTCCGAATCATTCGTCGGTCAGCTGTCTTCGACCACTAATGAAAGCAGCAATACAGATGTTTTTGCCGTTTTTGCACCTGCCAGGTTCGTGATGCAGGTTTCTTCGCGGCAGGATCTGACGGCTGTCAGGGCCGATAAGACAACCGGACGCTGACTGCGCTGGGAAGATATCCACGGAAAACAGGCCACTCAGCTGCCGCAGACCGCCAATCCTCCGCATTTGCAGCCGTCAGCAAAAAACGGCTGATACAGCAGCAGGGCCGCTGGGAACGCCGTCACCTGCCCGATAATTGGCAGTCGCTATAGGTGTTCCCGTGGAACTGGCAGCTGTACTCCAGGCGAAAACGTGCCCTGGTGAGGACCTGGCGCGACGAGCTGGCCGCTCGTCAAAGGCGGGATCTGAACCCAGCCGGCAGTCACGCAGTATCCCACCATCAGGAGCCGCTGTTGCGGCTGCTTCTGCCGACAGCAGAACTGGCTCGGCAGCCCTGCCCGGAGCCGTTGGATCCGCCGGAGCTGAGTCCCTCCTCCGCCATGTGGTTCCCGAAATCGCGTTACAAAATGAGTGGCGAACATTGTGACCGACTGATGTACGTCTTCATCGTCATGGTGCTGCAGCCAGGGCAATGTGCGGAGCTGCCTTCAGGCGGATTGCAGTGCAGGCTTTTCGCCGATGTAGACCGAGGCGATGCCGCCGGTGAGCGGGTAATATCGAGTATTTGTGAGCCCGGCCTGCTCCATCAGCCCCGTCAGCTGGGCCCCGTACGGGAATTCCGAAACGGACTGCGGCAGATACTCGTACGCTGCGTGCCTGTTCCGGACCAGCAGTTGCCCCAGCATGGGCAGAATATTGCGGAAGTACCACTGGTAGATACTGCTGAGCAGTTTGTTTCCGGGCAGCGAAAACTCCAGCACCATCACTTTGCCGCCGGGACTGCAGACACGGGCCATTTCCTGCAGTCCACCGAGTGTGCTGGAGACGTTCCGCAGTCCGAAGGCCACAGACACCAGCTGAAACATATTGTCGGTAAACGGGAGCGCCATGGTGTCGGCTTCAATGAACCGAACGTCGCGCTGACCGCGCTTCTGCTGGGCCAGTTGCAGCATGCCAAAGGTGAAATCGGTGGCGAACACGGGTGCCGATTCAGGCAGGTGCCCGCGAAACGCAAAGGCCAGATCACCGGTTCCCGTACAGACATCCAGAATCGGGGCGTCTGCCAGGGGACCGACGAGGCGAACAGCTTTCCACCGCCAGTAGTAATCCGTACCCATGGACAGGAAGTGATTCATGAAGTCATAACGACCGGCGATCTCACCGAACATTTCGCGAATTCGCCCGCCGGTCTTGTCTACTGGCATCGGTCTGGCTTTCTGGAGTTTTTGACCGGAGGCAACACATACATCTGGCGGCGACCATTCGCTGGCAGCCAGGACGATCCGGCGGTCGCAGCAGACTGTAACTGCCACCTCAACCACAGGGAATCCGCATGGCGAGTTCTCGGTTAACCGGGAATTCCGTCCGGCCCGCTGTCAGGCTGTCGATTCGACTCAGCGAACACCCTCGTCATCTCTGCAGAGACGGCAGAGCTGGCTGCCGGGGGAAAAATCGCGACAAGCCTGCGGGCGCAGCTCATAGTGCCGGCAGAGACCATTCAGCGGGTTCAGCCAGACGCAGGGCAGCAGCTCGAACTGTTCGTCCCGGGAAATGCGATCGCGGATCAGCTGCAGCGCTGACTCCGGCACATCGTGAGCCGCCTCTTCGCCCGGTTCAAACGGAGGAACAGGTGTCCGCTGGCAGCAGGCACTGCAGCCTTCGCAGTTTTCTATGACAGGCAGGACGGGATTTGTCATGAGCCGGATTCCGCCGAGGTTCGCCACGGCTTCAGTGCGGACAGCAGTTCCTGTAACTGTGCCGGTGATGTTCGGCCATAACTGGCAGCTCCGAAATCAGGCAACCCGAAGTGCAGCAGCCCGACGTTATGAGGCGGTGCGGGGTCGATGGTTTCGCGGGCAGCGGAGTGAACCTGTGTGACCCCGCTGCATCGCAGAATCGTTTCGACGTTGTGGGCGCGAATGCCGCCACAGGCAACTATTTCAATGCGACCTGCTGCCTGCCGGACCAGTTCCCGCAGCCCTTCAGCACAGGCCGGACCCGGTCCGCCCCCGGTGAGGATTCGGGTGTAGCCACAATCAACCAGTTGCTCCAGTGCGGCAGCTCGATCAGGTGTCCAGTCGAAGGCCCTGTGAAACACCAGCTCGGTCTGTGGCAGAATCTGACGAACTCGAGATGTCCTTGCCTGGTCAATGGAGCCGTCAGGCTGGAGAAACCCGATTGCCAGGCCGTTGATTCCCTGCGCAGCAAGGGTCTCAGCGTCGCGCAGCATCATCAGAAACTCAGATTGACTGTAGACAAAGCTGCCCTCCCGTGGCCGTACCATGGCGACGATATTCCCGGAGAACAGGCGCCGCGCTGCTTCAGCCATCGCGGCTGAAGCCGTCAGGCCACCGCAGGCCATTCCGCAGTTCAGTTCGATGCGATCCGCTCCGACTGCTGCGGCAAGTTGCACATCGTCAATACCGCCAGTGCAGAGCTCCAGCGTGATCGATTCTGGTTGGTCGGAAGTGGTGATCATTGCTGCTGCTGCCAGGAAGTTGAGTCAAAGAGGGTGGATCAGGCTGGGCGGTCATGAGTAGCCACAGCGAGCGGATCGAGTGGCCACAACCAGCCTGGCGATAACTGTCGGGTGTTTCTGCTGAACAGCAGCATACGACATTCACGATGCATCGTCAGTGCAGAGAACACTGCGACAACTGAGAGCGATCGCTGTCAGAAGAGCAATGTCCGCAGTTGCTGGCTGGCCACATCTGAAGTGAGAGCCGCTGCTGTAAGTGCAGTGACAATTGCTGGTACTGCCAGAAGCGTGACTTCCGCGGCCTGCAGTCCGAGAATCGTGGTGCGGCTGCAGCCCAGTCGAAACAGCGTCTGCAGTTCTTCCCGGCGGAGTTTCAGAGAAAGTCTGAGCACCAGTCCCAGCAGCAGGAGTGTGACAACGCCGGCGGCAGCGGACGCAAATCGGATCAGCTGTTCCATGCGAAAGACGACCGTCAGCAGTTCACGAATGACCAGTGGCGGGCGGATGCAATGCAGGCTGTGGTCCGGATCGGCATAGCGTCCCAGCATCAGCACGCGCTGTTTCTCACCTGCCGGGCTGGCGATCACAGCTGTCAACGGGAATTCATCCAGATCCCCGTGAAAATGGAAGGAATCCCGATTCTCGTCCGTGATTTCCAGCCATGGCAGGACGGCAGCGCTGGCGGTGACCGGCTGGGATTCATCCGCTTCCAGCAGCAGCGCGGGGTCCGTTTCCCGATTGACGGTCTGGTGGCCATGGCCAATGCCTTCAATGACCCACGCGGTGCGGACATCCACAAATACGGCGTGGTCATCAGCGGAGCCGGATTCCTGCAGCACACCGCAGATGTTCATCCGCAGCGGATAGTCGCCGGCCAGATTAAGCGCGTTTCGTGGAGCGGACAGCAGGTGATCTCCCACGGTGAGCCCGCTGCGTTGCGCAAACGCGGCCCCCAGAACGCAGTCGCCCAGCAGGGCCGGCAGGCTGCCGCGTGCCGGTTGCAGTGATCGAAACTCATAATACTCCGGCGCCGTACCCACAAGTGGAGCTGATTCTCCGGCTGCGTTCGGTTGTGTGCGAAATCGCAGGTGCAGCGGAATTGCTGTCCCCAGTCCGGAGCGGTTGAGCCGGTCGACTTCGGCAAAGGGGACCGTCTGCGCTGGTGGTGTCTCAAAGTACAATGCATGCAGTGCGAGATCTGTGCGGCTGCCTCGAGCTCCGATGACCAGCGGTGTGGACTGCCCTCGCGCGGCAATTTCCTGCTCGAACTGATGCAGTGCCAGACGTACGGTCAAAGGAATCCAGATCATGATCGCCAGTGACAGGACAACAGTCAGTGACTGCCCGCGATTCCAGATCAGGTAGCGGGAGGCCAGATGAAAGGACTGTTTCATGAGACTTCCTCCGGCTGCAGGAAGGAGTCAAAAGGGATCACGCGTTCGAATCGGGGCAGCAGCGAGCTGTCGTGAGTCACCATGATCAGGGTGGCCCCGGACCGATTTGTTTCGGAAATCAGCAGCTGAATCATCCGCTGGGCAGTGGCAGAATCCAGATTTCCAGTGGGTTCATCAGCAAGAATCAGCTGCGGTGAAAGCAAGAGGGCTCTGCAGAGTGCAACGCGCTGTCGTTCCCCCTGAGACAGTCGCGTAATCGAACGTGCAGCGGTGTTGGCCAGCCCGACCTGAGTCAGCAGTTGCAGCGCCCGGCTGTGGAGTTGGCTGGTGAGCCGGACTGACGGATGGATGCGACAGGGCAGCAGCACGTTGTCGAGGACCGTGAGGTAGTCCAGCAGTTGAAAATCCTGAAACACCTGACCGATCTGCTGCAGACGAAAGAGTCGCCGCTGACTGGAACTCAGTGCAGACACGGTTGTGGAGGCGACGGACACCGAGCCGGAGTGGGGCACCAGAATCCCGGCCAGCAGATTCAGCAGTGTTGTTTTGCCGGAACCGCTGGGGCCTGCGATCGCCGTATGCTCTCCACTGCGGATCTGCAGCGACGGGATCTGCATCCGAAAGGAACTGGCCGGATACTCAAACAGCAGCTGCTGGATGCTGATCATGACTTTTTCCGTTGACAGCAAGCTGGATGAGACAGGGAAACGGTGTACAGCCGGTTAGCGCAGCAATGCAGAAACGGTCAGGGTGTCACAGGATCTGCGGGAACCGCAAAATCCGATCGTAGTTGCTGGCGAACCGCAGGAATTCCCTGCAGTATATCAGCAGTGATCCCGTTGAGTCGTGAGACCTGCACCGCGGTTTCTTTTTTTACCGGGTAGCGGGTAAGCTGTGTGTTTCGTTGCGCGCCCCCGATCGGCCCGCTGTTTCTCTCCCGCCTGTCTTCTTCTCAGAACATCCCGGAGGCTGTCTGTGTCTCAATCTTCCTGTGATTCTTCCGGACTGCGAATGTCATTGCTGTCTTTGCTGCTGCTGGCAGCTTCTGGAGCTCACACGGCAGCGCTGGCGGAGCCGCCGAAGCCTGTCTTTCGGTCTGCTGTAATCACTGAGCAGACGCCGGGACACGCTCAGAAAATCAAGGCGGACATTCGCGGAGCAAAGGAGCTTTACCTTGTCGTCACCGACGGCGGAAATGGTTTCGGCTGCGACTGGGCCGACTGGGCGGAACCAACACTCACCGGACCACAGGGTTCGTTGCGACTGACCGAACTGAAGTGGAAATCCGCGACTTCGCAGTGGGGCAAGCCGGCGGTCGGAGCCAGTGCTGGTGGCGGTCCGCTGCGGATTGCCGGCAACGATGTTGCCTTCGGAATCGGTACGCACGCGAATTCCGTAATCGCCTATCAGATCCCGGCCGGTGCGTACGAAGAATTTCATGCCACGATCGGGCTGGACAATGGCGGTACGGATCAGGGCGGCGGCAGCAGTGTGCAGTTCGCAATATATACGTCAGCGCCGGGGCCGCTGGACGGAACAGTGTCATCAGAAAGAACTCCGGATGTCGCGACCTCCGGCCTGGAGGTTGCGGAGGATCTTGCGGTCAGTCTGGTGGCTTCCGAACCAATGCTGGTAAATCCATCCAATATTGATATTGATCACAAAGGGCGGATCTGGGTCTGCGAGGTGATGAATTACCGTCGCTTTGCGAACGGCAATAACCCGGAACGGCCGGAAGGTGACCGAATCCTGGTGCTGGAGGACACCGACGGTGATGGGGTAGCAGACCGGCAGACAGTGTTTTATCAGGGCAAGGACATCGATTCCGCACACGGTGTCTGTGTGCTGGGAAATCGCGTGCTGGTTTCAGCCGGCGACAGTGTGCTCAGCCTGCATGATGATGACGGCGATCTGAAATGTGACCGCCGCGAAGTACTGTTTACGGGCATTCAGGGTGTGCAGCACGACCATGGAATTCACAGTTTTACTTTTGGCCCTGACGGCCGACTGTATTTCAACTTCGGCAACAGCGGAAACGAGCTGCACTACGCGGACGGTTCAATTGTTGTGGATCGTGCCGGCAATGAAGTTCGGGCGGCTCGGCAGCCCTACCAGGAAGGCATGGCGTTTCGCTGCGAACTGGATGGGAGTGGAGTAGAGACACTGGGCTGGAATTTCCGCAACAACTGGGAGCTGTGTGTCGACAGTTTCGGGAGTGTCTGGCAGTCAGACAATGACGACGATGGAAACCGTGGTGTCCGCATCAACTATGTGATGGAATTTGGAAATTACGGCTACAAGGATGAGCTCACCGGAGCTGGCTGGAGAACACCGCGAACGAATCTGGAAACGGAGATTCCTCATCAGCACTGGCATCTGAATGATCCTGGTGTAGTGCCGAATCTGCTGCAGACCGGCGCTGGTTCACCTACGGGAATCATGATTTATGAGGGCGACCAGCTGCCGGAGCGATTCCGCAATCAGCTGATTCACTGCGATGCAGGTCCCAATATCGTGCGCAGCTATGCGGTGCGGAACAATGGGTCCGGCTATTCAGCGGAGATCAATCCGATCCTGTTCGGAGCGGGCGATCAATGGTTCCGACCATCGGATGTCTGTGTTGCTCCCGATGGATCACTCATCGTTGCAGACTGGTACGATCCGGGTGTGGGCGGCCATCGTCAGGGCGATGCTGAACGTGGACGAATTTTCCGAGTAGCGCTGCCGGGCAGTAAGATGTCGGTGCCGCCGCTTGATCTGGAAACAGCGAGCGGTGCTGCTGCGGCGCTGAAGAGTCCGAATGTGGCGACACGATATCTGGCGTGGACGAAGCTGGCCGAGCTTGGTCAGAGTGCTGAATCAGCCTTGCAGAAGATGTGGCAGGAAGAGAAGAACCCGCGTTTTCGCGCTCGAGCGTTGTGGCTGCTCGGACGTCTTGAAGGGCGGGCAGCAAAGACTGTGCAGCAGGCTCTGGCAGAAAGCGACAGTGATCTGCGGGTCACGGGGCTGCGACTTGCCAGGCGTGCCGGTCTGGACCTGCTGCCATTGGTACGGCAGCTGGTCCGGGACGAATCACCGCAGGTACGCCGTGAGTGTGCCATTGCTCTGCGTTTCCTTTCTGGCAGCGACAAGGCCGAACTGCTCGTTCAGCTGGCCCGTCAGGTTGAGGCAGGAGATCGCTGGGGTGTTGAAGCAATCGGTATCGGAGCTGGTGCAGACTGGGATGCGGTTCTGGCTGCAGCGGGAACTGAAGACCGTGATCTGATCTGGCGCAGCCGTGGGCAGAATTCTGCTTCGGCAAAGGTCGGTCAGATTCATGGCCTGCTGCTGCAGGCTGCGACGGATCGGGCAGATGCGTCGGCGCTGCGGCAGGAACTGGCGCGGCATTTTCGCAGCCTTGACTTTGATCAGCAGCAGTCCGTCAGTCGTGAGTGTGCTGAGCTGCTGGGATCCTCATGGCCGAAAAATCTGCCTCGGGAAGTTGGTGAGTTTGTGACTGCCGAAGCAGTTGCTCGAATCACGGGCGAATCCGCACAGGATCCCGCAGTGGCGGCTGCGGTGCGGGGGTTGTTTGCTGCCGCTGAAGGAACGTCACAGTACATCCAGCTGGCCCGCCGCTTTGGAGGAGATCAGCAGTACGAACAGCTGCTGAAAATGGCTCAGGAAGGCCCAGGCGAACAACTGGGCGTGGAGGCAATGGCAGCACTGCTGGATCTGAAGCAGTGGCAGTTGCTGAGCCAGGCTCTGCGACAGGAAAACACGCTGGTGGCCATCGCCACTGCAGAAGCCATGGGCAACTCTGCAAACGGAGCGATCAGCGGACCGCTGCTGGCTGTGCTGGAGCGAGAAGATGTCAGCCTTGATGTGCGTCGTGCAGCGGTAAAGGCTCTTGGTCGCGTGAATAACGGGGCTCAGGAACTGGTTAAGCGTGCCGATGCCGGCAGTCTGGGGGAAGAACTGGCTCAGTCGGTAGCGGCAGCATTGCATGGCTCACAGTCCGAAGAGATTCGCAAGAGCGCAATGCGGCTGTTTCCGCTTCCCCCATCGAAGGACAATGCGCCGTTGCCGCCGATGTCTGAACTGGTCAGGATGAAG
>JALRDR010001006.1 GCA_023262145.1 Planctomycetaceae bacterium
GATACGATCAGGATCCTGGAAGCCCGCAGACGCTGCGCCCCGAATTGCCTGATGCCGACTCAAGTCCGGTCTGGTATGGCCCCGGCTGGAGCGTACGGCATGTGTCTGCAGAACGCGGATTCAATTTCTGGCACACCGGACTGCTCTCAGGGACCTCTGCACTCCTGGTCCGACGCTGGGACGGGTGCTGCTGGGCGGTGCTGTTCAACTGTGACAGAAGTGCTTCCGGACAGACTGCTGCGACGATTGTGGACGGTCCACTGCATTCGCGAATTGACGACAGCCTGAAATTGCTTCGGTCTGATCGCTGACCCTGTCAACTTTCAGCGTCGGCCGCGTGCCGTCGCTGTCGTGCCGGGAGCAGCCGTTCCGCTGTCGGGCGACCGGGGCTGGGTAAGTCAAATTCCCGCAGGAACGCCGGCCTGTCGCGTCTTCCGCTGCGCGTGTAATCACTCCAGATCACCCGCGCACAGTCCTCAGCAGGTTGGCCGCAGATCTTTGTCAGGTACTCAAATAACCGTTCAGCGAGGCGAATCAATGCGATCCCGTGCCGTCGCTGTTCCTGCTCCGACACCCACTGAAAGAATTGATTCAGGTCATGCCAGGGAGATTCGTGACGCAGCAGCAGAGGCAGACTGCTGGTGAAGTTACCACTGTTGGCGAAGAGATCCCAGAATCGGGCAAACAGACGGATCTCCTGCAGTTCTTCCCACGACATGTCTGAAGTCGAGAGGATTTCAAAGGGAGCTCGGCTGCTCCAGAGCAGCTTGTGAGTCTGCTCGTGACGCAGCAGCGGTGTCCCCTTGAGTCGCTTCAGAATACCAATCTGTATCTCCTGCGGATGCAGACGATACAGGCGATCGAATCCGGAAATAAATGTCTCCATGGTTTCACCTGGCAGCCCGGCGATCAGATCCGTATGCAGATGCACCTGGCTGTGCTCCTGCAGCCAGCGCAGATTGCGTTCCGTTGCTGCACTGTCCATCCGGCGACTGATCAGTTCGCCGACCTGCTCAGAGAATGTCTGAATCCCGATCTCAAGCTGCACCACGCCAGCCGGGAATTCCGCCAGCAGCTGCCGTAATGATTCAGGCAGGCGATCCGGAATCATTTCAAAATGCAGAAAGAGATCCGGGGTGAGCCGCGAAAGGAAGAAACGCAGTACGGATTCGCTCAGACGCAGATTCAGATTGAATGTACGATCCACAAACTTGAATTGTCGCAGACCTCGCGCCAGCAGGTCCTCCATCGCGGCCAGAAAATCGTTCAGGGGATAGGTACGGACTGGAATATCAAGAGCACTCAGGCAGAACTCACAGGTGAACGGACATCCCCGTGATAATTCCACGTAGACAGTGCGCTCCGCGAGATCCCGACTGGTGTATTCGGCATAAGGAAGTGGCAGACTGCGCAGGTCCGCTGCGCCGGCATGGCGAATCTTCTGCTCCGGCCTGACGCCTCGCAGCAGCTGTTCGCACAGCTCACGAAACGCATGATCCGCTTCTCCGGTAATGATGAAGTCTGCGAGTTCTGCAAGTTCGGAGTGCTCGCCGCTTTCCGACAGCCCGGACAGCTCCGGACCTCCCAGAATGACGATGGTCTCCGGAAGCAGACGCACCAGATCGCGCAGCAGCGAGGTGATCGGTTCCACATTCCAGATATAAACACCAAGCCCAAGAATCTGCGGCCGTCGGAACACGATGTCCGCAAGCACGGTGTCCAGTGAATCATTGATGGTGAACTCCGCCAGATCTGTCTCTGTTCGCAGATCTCCCATGGCGGCGCGCAGGCAGCGCAGTCCAAAACTGGTATGTGAATAGCGGGCATTGAGCGTACTCAGCAGGATACGACCCATAGCGCCCTCGTTTCCGTTTCCGAGCTCGTACCCACAGTGCTCGTACCCACAGTGCTCAGTGAGACTGAACAGATTCTCAGCAGGTACAGGACCAGTTGCGTTTTCAGCGACTCCGACAAATTTCCCCACCACTGGGGGCAGGTGCGGTGTGGTATCTACCACCTGGCTTTACAATACTGCGTGAGTCGACTCTGTTCGCAGACAGATCGCGTTGAAACTCTCAACAAATTCAGAAAAGGAAAACAGAATGCTGCGTCTGGCAATTTGTCTCACACTGGCTCTCGGAACAACGCATCTTTTTGCTGACGACGCGCCCGCTGAGCCGGCAGGAATGACTGCGATTTTCAACGGCAAGGACCTTTCAGGCTGGGATGGCGATCCCCGTCTGTGGTCTGTTCGCGACGGCGTCATTCATGGTGAAACAACCGATGAAAACAAAGCCGATGGCAATACGTTTCTGATCTGGCAGGGTGGGCGTACCAGGAACTTCGAACTGCGTCTGTCATTCCGCTGCAATGCAGCAAACAACTCCGGAATTCAGTACCGTTCCCGCCATATCACCGACGGTAATCCCCGTAACAAGTGGGTGGTTCGTGGTTATCAGCATGAGATCCGCAACGAGATTGGATTCCCGAATATTTCCGGATTCATTTACGACGAAGGCGGAAAACGCGGACGAATCATCCTTGTCGGCCAGAAGGGAACATGGGAAACGGACGGCCGCAGCATTGAGCACAGTGACCTGATCGACGCTGATGGCTGGAAATCCCTGTTTCGCCTGGACGACTGGAATGACGTTATTATTCGTGCGGAAGGAAATCACATTCGCCACTACATGAACGGGCGTCTGATCCTTGACTTCAAGGACAACAATCCCGAGCTGGCACTGCTGGACGGTATCCTCGCGCTGCAATTGCATGCCGGAAAGCCAATGTGGGCGGAATTCCGCAATATTCGCTTTGCCGATCTCGATCAGTAACGGCAACGGCAGACCATGGCTGAGGTCGGACTTCTGCAGCCGACTTCAGCCCGTTGCCTGCAACCCATGCAGCGCTTTGAACGATTATCCTGCAGATACTCAGAGGCAAACTGCCCAATCAGACGCTGCCCAAAGAGTGACAGCCCCGAGAGTGACTGCCGCAGGCGGTTGCGGAACCGCGGTCGTCGGCAAGTGCGATCCGGTCCCATGGCGATCATGCAGACAAAGGCTCACCGCCCGGCAGGGTTCATGCTGGGCATTCAGCGGGTGTTTCAGATCGCCTCACGGCGGCGGATATAACACCACTCCCGCCCATCGGTGCCAGTCCGAATCAGGTAGCGCGGCCCTGTTCCGGTCTTTCCAGCGCTCGGAACCACGATGCGATAACTGCTTCCATGTTGCTGATGGACTTCCCACGTACCGGCGGTCAGTTCCCGCGGAATCGGAAACGGGTGTTGTTCGCCGGAGGCAGAGACTGCCAGTTCTGCATCTGCAGAAATACGCGATTCCGCCTTCCGGGCAGCCAGTGCAACAACAGTTGTGGCGTGCTGCCGATCACTGTCCCACATTGACATAAACAGGCCGGTTGTGAAGATCAAAATCAACAGCTGACTGTTCATAGCTCTGGTTCCGCTTCTGGTTGCTCCTGACCGTGGAGGTATCGGACAAAAGGGAGAGGAGGCTGTGTCGAAACACTGTGCAGAATGCGGACTCGGGAGAAATTAAGGAGGATGCTCAGACTGATCCGCCGCTGCCGGTTATGCCTGTCAGAACGGTCGCAACATCGTCCACAGACAGCAGCGCTGAAAGCAGTGCTCAAAAGCAATTCCTCAAAGCAGTGGCAGTCTGCCTGCAAGGCGCCAGGTCAGCCCATAGCGCCCGAATTGCTCGAGCGCGAATCGAAGGTAACAGTTCCACCCGACATCTGAATGGTGTGGGGAAATGCCGATGCGAGTTCATCACTGTGGGTCACGCAGAGCAGTGCAGTGTCATTCTCCGAGGCGACTTCCAGCAGTAACGCCCCCACTTCTGCTGCGGTCTGAGGATCCAGGTTGCCTGTCGGTTCATCAGCCAGCAGCAATGAAGGCTGATTCAGTAACGCCCGACAGACCGCAACACGCTGTTTCTCACCGCCGGAAAGACGGCTCGGGCGATGCTTCAGACGGTGGCTCAGGCCAACTCGATCCAGCAAGGACTCAGCACGACCTCGGCATTCCCGAGGTGATGTGAAGCCTGCCAGACTCGGGAGCATGACGTTTTCCAGTACCGAACACTGGGGCAGCAGTTGATGGTCCTGAAAGATAAAGCCGATGTGCTGATTGCGAAAGGAGGCCAGCATTCGCTCAGAGAGGCTCCACGGATTCTCTCCCAGAATCTCCACGGTTCCCGATGAGGGCTGATCGAGTGTACCGGCGAGATACAGCAGCGTACTCTTCCCACAGCCTGAGGGACCGCGGATCGCCAGAGCGGTGCCCGAAAGCACGTTCAGTGTGACCCGCTTCAGAACCTCCACGGTGCCTGCCGAGGAACTGAAGGAGCGAGAAACATGATGCATGCGAAGAACGAGTGGCATAGTGCGCGTCCGTCCAGATCAATGGATGTCGGGGGAACGACTCAGGGATGCAGCACCGAAGTGTAGTCAAAAGTCCCCATGAACCACCACCCGAAGCCAGACCAGCAAACTGATATTCACATCCTGTTGGGCTGTCCGGCAAATCCTTCAGCACGCTTCCACCAGCCTCTGAATTGACGTGCCGGAGTGTCTTCCCAGGACCGGGAATAACGGCTCATTGACGGCAGTCACAAGCCTTGCATCCTCCCAGCAGAGAAACCGTCTTACGGTTGGTTGCAGAGCCTATCGCGTTTTGTCATAGTTCGACGGGATTTTTCCGGGCTCTCTGCGGCTTTCGGAAGAGTGCATTACCGTCACCAGGGACAGCGCTGTCGCTCACTCATGGCGGTTCAAAGAACTGGGTTGCGGTCTACAATATCAGCGGTTCTGAACCCGGTACCTGGCACCGTGATCAGGACCTCCAGCAACTGCACCAATGTGCTCATCGGCCCATTCGTGTTCTTCTTCCGGCTTCGGTCGCATTGCAGCTGTCACACTGCAGCGGTTTTCCAGCGCGGAAATCGACCTGAACTTCAATCTCAATCGGATACGTGATTCATGATGCTTGCGGCTCAGTCAATCGCCGGTTTCCTTGAAGGAATCATCGGTGAGTCACTTGCCGAGCAGGGTGTGCAGTATGTGCTTGCCGCGATGATTCATGCGGTTTTGCTGGTGCACGCGTTTGCCCTGTCTCCGGCTGTCTTCATCTGGCTGGAACGCAAGGTCTCCGGCCGTATTCAGGACCGCCTCGGACCAACTCGAGTGGGAGGTCTGTTTGGCTGGTTGCAGTCGCTGGCAGACGGGATCAAGCTGGTTCAGAAGGAAGATCTTTGCCCACCGGCTGCAGACTCGATGCTGTTTCGCTCGGCGCCTTACGTTGTCTGCATTGCCTCCTTCGCAGCCTTTGCCGTGCTGCCGTTCAGTTCCGGCTGGGTGGCCGTGACCGCCGACTGCGGTTTGTTCATTATCCTCGCTGTGCTGTCGCTGGAAGTCTTCGGCATTATCATGGCCGGTTATTCCAGTGGCTCCAAGTGGTCACTGTTTGGTGGGATGCGAGAAGCTGCTCAGATGGTCAGCTACGAAATCCCCCTGGCGATCTGTGCCCTGGTTCCGGTCATTGCTGCCGGATCGCTGAATCTTGGTGAGATTGGCGGGATGCAACGCGGGGGCATGCAGAACTGGTTCATTTTCCACGATCCATTCACGTTCATCGCCTTCTTCGTATATTTCGTCGTGGCAACCGCAAGCTGCAAGCGTGCCCCGTTTGACCTTGCCGAAGCGGAAAGCGAACTGGTTGGAGGATTCCACACGGAGTACAGCGGGATTCGCTGGTCATTCTTCTTCATGGGAGAATACGCCAGTATGTTTGCCGTCTGTGGAATCGCCAGCATCCTGTTCCTGGGTGGCTGGAATACAGGGATCGCACCGCTCGACGACGCACTGTATGCGGCTCGAAATTCCGCTGCCCCAGGAGGGTTTGCAATCTCCGGATATCTGGCAAACGTAATCGGCGCCTTTATTTTTGTGCTCAAAGGAAGTGCCGGCGTGTTCGTTCAGATCTGGCTCCGCTGGACTCTGCCGCGACTTCGAATCGACCAGGTGATGACCACCTGTCTGAAATACCTGATTCCGATCAGTTGCTTTCTGTTTCTTGGTGCGACTCTCTGGCCGCTGTTGCTGGCCTCATCGACTGACAGGTCCAGCTGGACCAGTGAACCACTGGGAACTCGATTTGCGGCAGAAGTACAGGAATCAACCGAGCAACTGTCGACTGCGAATCAGCGCCAGGCGCTGGCGGTCGGGGAGGACGTTCAATGAGTGACTCAGTCCTGGCGGGTGAGAACGTTTTATTTACCGTTTTTGCACTGGCGACGTGCCTGAGTGCGGTTGCGGTCGTGATTGCTCAGACGGTTGTGCGAATGGCCTTCTGGCTCGTGATTTCTCTTGGAAGTACTGCCGCCCTGTTCTTCCTGGCGGATGCTGACTTTATCGGAGCCGCCCAGCTGATTATTTATGTGGGTGGTACTCTGATTCTGCTGGTCTTCGGTGTCATGCTCACGGCCAGCGGCCCTTATCTCAAACTCGAATCATCCCCGGGAGAAATCATCCTGGGTGGTTTTCTGGGCCTGCTGTTCATGTTCGCAGTGTTTTCCAGTCTCCAGGGGGTTGAGTGGCCTGCTCCGCTTACCGGCGACTCGGCCGTGATCGGAGCACCCGAAGGCAACACGCTGCGTCCACTGGGACTTGCTCTGCTGGGTACTCGGCCGGACCTTGATCTCCGTGACGGAGATACACTGAGCACTGGATACCTTTTGCCATTCGAAATTGTCTCCGTGCATCTGCTCGTTGTACTCATCGGAGCTGCTTACCTGGCTCGCGCAAAACGGCGGGCAAACGCTGCGGTACCAGGTACTGCTGATTCCTGAATCCGGGTAACAGCACAGAATCTTCCGGGATTGTCTGCTGTCATTGGAACTTCGCTGCTGATCCGAAGAAACTCTGTGGCCCGACGGGCACCTGTTACCATCGAATTGCACATTGTCTGAGTTGAATCTGGGGTTGTTATGAGTGCTGGGCTTCAGGCTTACCTGCTGGTTGGTGCCGTACTGTTCGTCTGCGGAGTCATCTGCATGGCAACGAAGAGAAACGGGATCGGCGTCCTTATGGGTGTTGAACTGGTACTCAACGGAGCCAATGTCAACTTCATCGCCTTTTCGAAATACACAGCGCTGGGCCTGGATGCACAGATCTTTGCTCTGTTTGTCATCGTGCTGGCCGCCGCCGAAGCCGCAGTTGCCCTCGCAATTGCACTGAATTTCTACAACAACCATCTGACCATCGACGTTGACAGGGCAAATCGACTGAAGGGGTAATCATCCCTGCGACTGCCGGCTGATCGAACTGTTCAGCCGGCCCCTTTGTTCTGCTCCACATTACGAAATCAGTTTCACTGGACTGATCATGACAGGCGAAACGCTCCGAAACCTTCTCACCGCAGCATGGCTTCTGCCATTGCTGGGGTTCGTGATTGAAATCTTTGGCGGCTTCTGGGGAAGTCGAAAGAGTCGCGTCGCGGCGTGGATTGCAGTCGCTTGTATCGCCACCGGATTTCTGTGCAGCGCCCGCGCCCTTTCCGTCTGGGTAAATGCAACAGGATGGAGCCTGACGGACAGTCATGACTCCGAAGATTCTCCCTGAATACTTGCAACATTGTTTGGCCCATTGGCTTTTCCAAACTTGGTTTTGACATGTTCTGCAATCCAACCAACGTGACACTTATGCAACCACGCCACAATATCCCTGACCGCAGCTTGGTAGCCCGTGGCCTGATCCTTGCGGCGTAGCGGGGTTAGCTGCTTAGTCATGGCTGCTTCTCCCTTATCTCAAGGCCACGGGCGTCTAACGCGGCGCGGAGGGCGTCAGCCATATCCTTGTTCGTAGCGTAT
>JALRDR010000482.1 GCA_023262145.1 Planctomycetaceae bacterium
GCTGGTCAGCAGCGAACAGTTTGCGAGCAAATAACCATGGACTCACTCCGACATCTGCATCGACGATCCGTACTCCGCGGCACAGGGACCTGCCTGGCATTGCCGTGGCTGGAAGCACTGCAGGCGGGCAGCTCCGGTCGTCCTGCAGACACGCCAATTCCCCGCATGGGTATGTTCTATTTTGGCACCGGGATGAACATGCGGGAGTTTTACCCGGATGGCTTCGGCAACGATGCCACGTTGTCACGCATTCTGAAGCCACTTGAACCCCACCGCGGGCAGTTCACTGCACTCTCCGGCACCTGGCTGGAACACGGCGGTGGACACGACGGCGCATATCCGTTCGCCACTGCGATCCCCCGTGGCGAAAAGCAGATTGTTTCGCCCGATCAGCAGGTGGCCGAGGTTCATGGCAGGCACACACGGTTTCCCTCACTGCAGTTGTCCGTCAAGCGTGGCACCAGCTTCGGCAGTCAGGCACTGGCGACGATCTCGTGGAATCGACAGGGCGTTCCGTTGCCGGCAGAAAATGACCCGGCCGTGATCTTCAATCGCCTGTTCCGTCCGGAAAGCGAAGACCAGAAACAGGCCAGCAATGAGGAGTTTCGCCAGCGCGGAAGCGTACTGGACTCCGTACTTGCAGACGCTCGACTGCTGCAGGCTCAGTTAAGCCCTGCCGATCGCCAGCAACTGGAGCAGTATCTGAGTTCCATTCGAGAAGTGGAGCTGGGATTGAAACGCGAAATCGACTGGTCCGACCGCCCCAAACCCGCTCCGGACCTGCAGGGATTCGGAGACTTTGCAACAGCTGGAACACCGGAAGGAAACGGTCGTTTCCTGTACGACAATTACGCGAAGCTGATGTACGACCTCATCGCTCTGGCCTTCCAGACAGATTCCACACGCGTGGTCAGTTATGTCGTCCGCACCGAACTGGCCGGCGGCGTCTTCCCTGAATTCGGAGTGTCGAAGGGTTACCACGAGCTCACGCACCACGGCAACGACCCGAAGAACCTTGAGGAACTGGCGCGAGTCGACACGATTTACATGACGCACTGGAATTATTTCCTCGGGCGTCTGTCCTCCATCCGCGAAGGCGACGGGACACTGCTGGACCATACCGTTCTGGGTTTCTCCAGCGGCATGGGAATTGGCCACAGCAAGGATACGCTGCCGACAGTGATCAGCGGTGGTGCCGGACTTGGCCTGCGTCATCAGACACACCTGCAGGTCGCAGAACAGACG
>JALRDR010001015.1 GCA_023262145.1 Planctomycetaceae bacterium
GTGCGGGCAGGTGTGACTACTCACCCGTTTCTGCTCAGTTCGCTCGCCTACCTCGAATCCAGTTCCCCCATCCATCGCGGCGTTTTCCTCAGCCGCGGCATTCTCGGGCGAGGCATCAAGCCTCCGCCTGTTGCGGTTGCCCCCGACGCCCCGGACCTGGCTCCGCATCTGAATACGAGAGAACGTGTGGCATTACAGACCAGTCCGGAGGCCTGTGCCAATTGCCATCAGCTGATCAATTCACTCGGTTTTGCCCTGGAGAATTTTGATGCCGTTGGTCGTTTCCGCGGCAGCGAACAGAATCGCCCCATCGATGCGTCGGGACAGTACCTGCAGCGAAACGGCCGGTTGACGCGATTTGCCGGCCCCCGGGAACTGACTGAGTTCCTTGCCGGAACTGACGAAACTCACCGTGCCCTTGTGCGGCAGTTGTTTCACCATCTGGTACAGCAGCCGATCCTTGCCTGGGGCCCCGAGACCATTTCAGAGCTGACGACCGATTTCCAGCAGCACCAGTACAATCTGCACCGCCTGCAGGTGGAGATTGCCGTTCGTTCCGCTTTCAGGGGCTGGAATACACCGACGGCGAACATTGTTGCCAGAGACCCCTCCAACCGACAATAATAACGAGCGGCCCCGCACACACCTTCCTCAATAACCCTGCCCCTGACTCCTTCACCTCAGGAATTCTGCAGTATGAACTCACGACGCAGCTTTCTTCAGCGGCTTGGTCTGAATACCGCAATCGCTCCGTTCCTGAGCAATCTCAACGGATTTGCGGAAGAATCACGGCAGACGCTGCGAAAGCAAAGACTCGTCGTGATGTTCAGCCCGAATGGGACTGTCCCCTGGGATTTCTGGCCTGATGAAGAGGGTGCGGAATTCACCCTGAAGAGAATCCTGCAGCCTCTTGCGGATTTTCAGGATCGCATGCTGGTCATGAAAGGGCTGTGCGACAAGGTTCGCGGCGATGGCGACAACCATATGCGCGGCATGGGTTGCCTGCTCACCGGCATTGAACTTTTCCCCGGGAACATTCAGGGCGGTTCACATACGCCGGCCGGCTGGGCCAGTGGCATCTCCATTGATCAGGAAATTGCTCGCTTTCTGCAGGCCCGACCGGAAACACGTACCCGCTTCGGCTCACTGGAATTCGGAGTCATGGTGCCCGATCGGGCCGACACCTGGACACGAATGTCCTACAGCGGCGGCAATCAGCCAATCGCTCCTGTTGACGACCCGTACCAGATGTTCCGCAAGCTTTACGGACAGGTCCAGGACCGCGACATGCTCGGCAGCATTCTGGATTCGGTACAGCAGGACCTGAAGAGAATTTCCCAGGTCATCTCCCGCGAGGACCGTGGCCTTCTGGAACAGCATACGACGTTCGTGCGCGATATGGAGGGACGGCTGAAATCAATGCAGACCACAAATCTGAATCACGAAGTGCCCGTGCTGGAGCAGGGGGTTCGCGAAGAAAACGACAACATTCCGCAAATCACACGCATGCAGATGGAATTGCTGGTCAACAGCTTCGCCAATGACTTCACCAGAGTAGCCACGTTTCAGATTACCAATTCCGTTGGTCAGCCCAAAATGAGGTGGCTGGGAATCGAAGAAGGGCATCATGAACTCTCGCACGAACCGGATTCCAACAAGGAAGCCCACGAAAAGCTCACACAGATCAATACCTGGTACTGTGAACAGCTTGCCTGGCTCGTGAGGCGACTTGCAGAAACTCCCGAACCCAATGGAGAAGGCAGTCTGCTCGACAATACACTCATTGTCTGGGGCAATGAACTTGGCCAGGGGAATTCGCATACACTGAACAACATTCCCTTTGTGATGGTCGGAAACGGTCTGGATTTCCGGATGGGAAGATCGCTGAAGTTTCCACTGGTCTCTCATAATCGACTGCTCATGTCGCTGGCGCATGGATTCGGCCACCACATTGAGACCTTCGGAAAACCTGAGTTCTGCGGGGATGGTCCACTGACGGACCTGACCTGATACTCACCCTGTAACAACGGTTCACTGCCATGTTCACTCAGACAACCGCAACACTGCTTACCGTCTTCATTGCCGTGGCTGTTGTTGTCAGACGTCTGCGCAGAGCAGTCGCTGCAGAAAACATGCACGGCTGCAGCGGCGGGTGCAGTTCATGTCCGTCGTCTGCCTCCAGCTCACAGCATCCCGTGCAGTTTGTTCCCCTTGGCCCCCCTGATCAGGTTCGGCCGTGACGTCTCGCCACATGCCGTCTGCAGAACGGACCGCAGCGATTATTGTGTGTGGTGGACAGTCTTCCCGGATGGGACATGACAAAGCCCTGCTGCAGATCGGATCCACTACTTTTCTGCAGCGCATTATCAGTACGGTGAGGCAGGCGCTGCCCTCCGCAGAAATCCTCGTGGCCGCAGCTGTGGACCAGCAACTGCCGCCTCTTCCCAAAGGTCTGAAAGTCTGCCGTGACAGTGAGCCGAATGCCGGACCACTGGAAGGTGTGCGGGCAGGACTGCAGGCACTGTCCTGCGTTCCCTGCCGCGTATTTCTGACGGGATGTGACACCCCCCTGCTGCAGCCAGGTGTTATCTCATTACTGTTTGAACAGAGTGACCAGGCGGCGGCGGTTCTGCCGGTGGACGGAACACGGGAGTTCCCGCTGTGTTCCGTAATACACTCCAGTCTGCTGGAGGCAATTGACTCAATGCTGGCTTCCGGCGAACGTCGACTGCGGCAACTCTACTGTCATTCAGCAGTGCGCCGAATTCCGGTAGATGTGCTTCGCACCGCAGACCCGCAGTTGCTGAGCCTGCACAACGTCAACAGTGCGGATGATTATCAGGCGTTAATGATGCAGCTGAAAGCCGAGCAGAAGCCCTGCTGAGTATTCCGGAATCAGAACGCCCATCAAGTGCGGATTGCCGGTATTCGGACGAGGAATTCTGTGCCCTGAGCGTCGGATCGGATCAGATCCAGTTCTCCTCGCAGTGAATTCTGAGTAATGTGGCTGCAGACAAACAAGCCCAGCCCGGTGCCATGTGATTTTGTCGTAAAGTACGGCTGAAAAATCTGCTTCTGCACGTCCTCCGGAATTCCGCTGCCCTCGTCCCGCAGACGGATTCCGATCATCTCCGGCTTCGTTTCCGTCGCCGGTATAAGCTCGGTGGAAATCTCCATCGAAGCTCCCTCCTCCATGGCATCGAGTGAATTCAGGATCAGGTTGAGCATGACCTGCACAAGCTGATCACGAACCGTACGAATGTGTGGCAGTCCCGGTGCAAAAACCGTATGCGCCGATTTGTCTTTCCAGCGTTTGTAGTACTTGGCAATATTCAGCGCATTCTGAATTGCCTCGTGAACATCCACGGGAGTCTGCTGCTCGCTTGCCGGCCGACTGAAACTTGTCAGTTCTCGCAGCGTTCGCTGGATTCTCTGCAGTTGTCCATCAACCAGAGACAGACGCTCCTTCACATACTCATCGGAATTCTTCCTGCTGAGCAACTGAATGATGGAACTGATTGACGCCAGCGGGTTACCAACTTCGTGTGCAATCCCCGCCGCAAGCAGACCAAATGCAGCCTGCTTTTCCTGTTGCAC
>JALRDR010000033.1 GCA_023262145.1 Planctomycetaceae bacterium
GTAATAGTCCAGCTGTGTAAACGGATCGTACTTGTGATCGTGGCACTGAGCACATTCCAGAGTCGTCCCCAGCCAGACGGTGGCCGTTGTATTCACCCGATCAATCAGCTGCTCCGCGCGAGTTTCTTCCGGGAGCGACCCGGCTTCCACATTGGTAGGAACGCAACGATGAAATCCAGTCGCTGTCTGCTGGGATTCCGTGGCATCGGGAAGCAGATCGCCCGCAAGCTGCTGGATCGTAAACTGATCATACGGCATGTCCTGATTGAGCGCGTTCACGACCCAGTCCCTGTACGCCCACACCTCACGCAGATCATCGCGCTGAAAACCGTGCGAGTCAGCATAGCGGGCCAGATCGAGCCAGTGCCTGGACCAGCGGACGCCAAACTCGGGACTGGCCAGAAATTGATCCACAATCCTGCTGTACAACGATTCATCCGGCGACTCAGCAAAGCGTTGCACAAGCTCCGGGTCCGGCGGCAGTCCGGTCAGATCAAGACTGAGTCGTCGTATCAGCACACCTGGAGCAGCGGGTGGGGCTGGCTGCAGGCCGCGCTTCGCCAGCCGTCGACGAACCAGCTGATCGATTGGCGAGCTTCCGACCGTGACATCTGTCGGTGGACGTTCTGGTGACCGGTACGCCCAGTGAACAGCGGGAACAAAATCGTCCGGCACAACTGCTCCGGAACGAACCCACGCTTCCAGCAACTGGATCTCTGCGTCAGAAAGTCCTTCGCCAACCGGCGGCATGCGTGACTCATCACCCTCCGCTGACCTGACGCGATTCAGCAGCTCACTTTCGGAAACACTTCCAGGCACAATCCGATGACTGGCATGCAGCGAAGCAGCCAGATCCACCCGAAAGTCAGATTCCTGTCGGCGACTGCCGTGACACTCTCCGCAATGCTGCTGCAGGATCGGAAATACGTCGCTGACAAACGAGACCTCTGGCCGGGCGGCAGGTGATTCTGTCTGCGCCACAAGTGCAGGCTGCAGCACAAACGCCAGTGGAAACAGGATTCTGAAGTCAAACGGATGCTGATGCACGTGAATTCCTCTCTCCGGTTACTGCTGCCCCGACAGCTGCAACAGTGCGTCACCGAATCGTCAGTTGCCTATTCTGAACGCTCGACGCTGGAAAGACCAGCGCTGAATCTCCAGCGACATTGCTGCAGTGCTCATCGGACCAACAGCACCTTCCTCACGGGCCTGCGACGTGCACCGGAACTGCATTCCGGTTAAATTGCCAGGCTGTGCCGGCCTCTGCCGTTTCAAATTCTGCTCATCCATTTCAATACGGAATCCCACATGAGCTTCTCCAGAACAACTCGCCGTGAGGCGCTTCAGGCGGCCGTTGCAGCGGCCGGTGCAGCTGCTCTGCCCGCCAATGTCTCAGTCGCCTCACAGCCCGCTGATCCACTGTTCGCCTATATCGGAACCTTCAGTTCACCCCTGCAGGATGTGCTCCCGACGCAGGTTGATCTGCCACCCGGCAACGGACGCGGAATCCACATCTTCGAAGTCAATCGCAATTCCGGTGAACTCAGCCCACGGGGCACATTCGATCTGGGTACCAGTCCCAGCTGCCTGGCCGTCAATACTGCCGGAACCAGGCTTTATTCCGCCAACGAAACCGATCGCGTTGGAGATAATGCAGAAAAGCAGGGCACCATCAGCTCCTTCCGCATCAATCGCACCTCCGGTGCGCTGGAGATGCTGAATACAGTGCCAGCCGGCGGAGCTGGGCCAACCTATGTCAGCCTGCATCCGAATGGAAAGTTCCTGCTGGTGGCCAATTATTTCGGGGGCTCCATTGCGGTCCTGAGCGTCCTTGAGGACGGTTCACTCGGCCCCATGGCGGATTTCAAACAGGATGCCGACAACGTCGGTCCACCGCGAGCCGAACATGCTCCTCCGGGAAGCTTCGCCTTCAGCGGGCATGACCGTACCCACGCCCATCAGATTGCCGCATCCCCTGATGGCCGCTACGTGCTGCACGTGGATCTGGGACAGGACCGAATCTACGTCTGGGAATTCAATGCGGAAACGGGACGGCTGAAACCGGCTGCTCAGCCGTGGGTCACACTTCCACCCGGAGATGGCCCGCGCCATTTCCATTTCCACCCGAATGGTCGCTGGTTCTATTCCATCCAGGAAGAAGGCTCCACGATCGTTCTGTTTGACTACGACACGGCAAGCGGCCGGCTCACGGAAAGGCAGACCGTTCCCAGCCTTCCAGACGGATTTGCCGGCAGCAACTTCTGCTCCGAAATCCTCGTCTCACACGACGGCCGCTTTGTCTATGGCGGTAACCGTCTGCATGACAGTATTGGCATCTTTGCAGTTGCGCAAGATGGCACACTTACTCAGACGGGAAATGAGTGGACTCGCGGAAACTACCCACGTAGTTTTGCCTTCGATCCAACCGGCAGTTTCCTGTACTGCCTCAATCAGCGGGCCGACAATGTGACGCTCTTTAAGGTTAATCAGTCCACCGGAGCATTGGACTTTACCGGGCATTATACACCGGTTGGTAATCCGTCGATGATCCTGTTTCTGGATACGGCAACTGCCACCCGACGTTGAACCGACAGGATCAGCCTCATGGCGTAACATCTGCACTGCCGGTCGTCTGTGGTTTCGGCTGCAGACACTCAGGGTGCCAACGAAAAAGGGACAGGAATCATCTGATTCCTGTCCCTTATTTTGAGGCGTATCTGCAGAATTCCGCAGGTGCTCAGCGAGAGATGACTCGAGCCATCTCGAGGACCTTGTTGGAATAACCCCATTCGTTGTCGTACCACGAAACCAGTTTCACGAATGTGCTGTCCAGCGCGATACCCGCTTCTGAATCGAATACGCTGGTATGGCTTTCGCCGCGGAAGTCCGTGGAAACAACCTTTTCAGTTGTATAAGCCAGCACTCCCTTGAGCGCCCCCTCTGAGGCAGACTTCATGGCAGCACAGATGTCGTCGTAGCTTGCTTCGCTCTTCAGTTCGACAGTCAGGTCAACAACAGAGACGTCGGAAGTCGGAACACGGAACGCCATGCCGGTGAGCAGACCGTTCAGTTCCGGAATCACCTTGCCAACAGCCTTGGCTGCACCTGTGGAAGACGGAATGATGTTTTCCAGAATTCCACGTCCACCACGCCAGTCCTTAGCGCTTGGGCCGTCAACTGTTTTCTGAGTTGCAGTGGCGGCGTGCACGGTGGTCATCAAACCACGCTTGATGCCAAAGGTGTCGTTGACAACCTTGGCCAGCGGAGCGAGGCAGTTGGTGGTGCAGGAGGCGTTGGAGATGATGGCCTGGCCAGCGTAGCTGCCGCAGTTCACGCCATGCACGAACATCGGGGTGTCGTCCTTGGACGGAGCGGACATGATCACCTTCTTGGCGCCGGCGTCGATGTGTTTCTGGGCGGCTTCCTTGGTCAGGAACAGGCCGGTGGATTCGATCACCACGTCGGCACCGACTTCCCCCCACTTCAGGTTGGCCGGATCCTTCTCGGCGGTCAGGCGGATGGTCTTGCCGTTCACCACCAGGTTGTTGCCGTCCACTGCCACCTCGCCCTTGAAGCGGCCGTGCACGCTGTC
>JALRDR010000151.1 GCA_023262145.1 Planctomycetaceae bacterium
GACATCGAGGGCTTTCTGAAGTGCGGACTGAGCCTGCTGCATCTGTCCTGACTGGCGGTGCAGTCTGGCGATTTCAATGAATGGCTCAGAGTTATAGGGCTGCGAACTCGACCATGTGGAAAGCATCGCCTGAGCTTCTTCGCCGCGGTTCTGTGCCACCATCAGATCGGCAAGACCGCGATACGATGGCTGGTGTGAAGGGGACAGCGTCAGAGCCTGTCGGAACAAAGATTCTGCGGAGTGTGCATCACCCATTTTCAGACGAGTACGAGCCAGATTGGCCATGTAATCGGGATTTCCAGGGTCTGTAGCGAGTGCCTGCTGGAATTCATCTGCCGCTGCGAAGTAGTTGCCCCGCTCGTAGTATCCCATGCCCGAGGAGTTGGCGACATTGCCCATCATCGACGTACATCCGCTCAACACACACGTCCCGGTGAGGAAAAGTGCACCGCAGAAGATCGGATTCAGGCGTTTCGTGACCATGAGAGGAGACCCTGATGAGAGAAGACTTTGAGAGACTGGCTGCCAGCAGAGTGAACTGCTGTGGGCAGTGGACGCGAATTCGCGTGCAGGAAAGTTAAAGAAGGTACGGACGGAGAGTCCGAATCAGAAGGGGTTGTGCCGATCGGAGAATGTGATCGAACTTGAGAAGAGTAACGAAGAATAGGTCTGTTTCTGTTTTTCAGGCAATGGCGGATTGGGGAATTCTGCAACCTGATCGCCGGTGTCAGTTGCCAACCGGCAGAATCTGCCAGTTGCGGTGGCAGCAGTCGGCGTCTGTTGCCGGCGTTGGGCTGGCGGGGTGCAGTGTTGCGGACTGAGGAGGAGTCTTCAGGCAAGGCTTAGGGATTATTCTGGTTATGGGGTTTATGCTGTTGCGACAGTCTGCACTGGATCGTCGGATACGGAATGACGATATCCCTCCCTATGCAGCAGGAAAGCGAATCATATGGAGGGCTTGAAGAGCAGTGTCTGGCACTGCTTACGGCCTATTCTGTTCAGGATGCGGCTGCTCGCACCGACGTGGAAGAGTACGACGGCTGGCTCGATCGGGTCGGCGAGATCGACTCCGTCGAATCGTCGCAGATGTCGGCTCTGCATGGACTTCTGATTGCTCAGGGGTGCCTGAAATTTGAATTCCGCGGGCGTAATCGCGGCTTGCAGTATCAGCTGGCGAGTGCCGGAAAGCAGGCATTATCGCGTGGCCAACTGGACTCCTCAGACGGCTCTGAGCGAAACGAGTCATCGGAGTCACCGGAGTCTCAGAAGCTCTCGGCCTGACTTGTCTGAGATGCGAGAACTGACGCTGCTGAATCCTGATCTGACGATTCTCAGATTCGTACCGGTCAGTGTGATTCGGGGGCTGGAATCGGCAGCAGCATACGGACTCAATGATTTACTTTTCCGGTTCGATAACGATTCTGGAGATATCCCAGGACACGTTATGTAAGGACTCAGCCCTTTGTGGCTGAATCAGCCGGAGTATCAGCAGCATGGTGGACGTGACAAATCGGCAACCGCCAGATCTTGGCAGACTGAAGCTGGATCTCCATCGGCAGATGGTAGACCTGGTGGATTTCAGTCGCGCTGAGTCGTTGTCTGAAGAGGACCTGCGGCGTCAGTTGCGTTCTCTGGCAGACTACCTTTGCAATCGACACGCAGCAGAGATTCCGTCCAGTCAGCGTGAGACGCTGATTACGGAACTGATGGATGAGATCTACGGATTCGGCCCCATTGAGTCATTGATGGTGGATCCGGAGGTGACAGATATTCTGATCAACGGCTGCAAAAGGGTACTTGTTGAAAAGAAGGGGCGATTGTCAGAGACAGAGATTCGCTTTGCTGATGATTCGCACCTGATGCAGTTCATTCACCGTCTCGTTGGTCGTGCAGGTCGTCGTATTGATGAAGCCAACCCGATGGTTGACGCGCGTCTGCCGGACGGTTCGCGATTCAATGCCGTGATTCCTCCCCTCGCGGTGGGTGGTCCGACGGTTTCGATTCGTCGTTTTGGAAATACACGACTGGAGATCGAGAACCTGATTTCCAGTGGTTCACTGGCTCCCGAGATGGCGGACTTTCTGGTGCTGTCAGTACAGGGGCGGATGAACATCGTTGTGAGCGGTGGTACCGGTGCCGGAAAGACCACCATGCTCAACTGCATCAGTCGATACATCCCTGGTACTGAGCGTGTCGTGACAATTGAGGAAACTGCGGAACTCAAGCTGCAGCAGCGAGATGTGGTCGCGCTGGAAACTCGCCTGCCGAACCTTGAAGGCCGTGGGGCGGTTACTCAACGCGACCTGCTCCGCAATGCTCTGCGAATGCGACCCGACCGAATCATCGTTGGGGAAGCGCGAGGATCCGAAGTGCTGGAAATGCTGCAGGCAATGAACACCGGTCACGACGGATCGATGAGTACGCTGCACGCGAATGATGCAAAAGAAACGCTGGATCGACTGGAACTGATGATCGCGCTCTCCGGCGCCGAACTTCCATCGCTCGTTGCTCGGCAGTACATCTGCAATGCGGTTGACATTGTGATTCACGTGACACGACTGCAGTCCGGGCAGCGTGTAGTGACTCGAATTTCAGAAGTTTCCGGTCTGCAGGACGGCGACTGGAAGATCGACGACATTTTCGTCTATCGCATGACAGGGGAAATCGAGGCTGGTCGGCCGAGCGGGTCATTTTTTGCCACAGGTTATCAGCCGGTGGCACTGCGTCGACTGGCGCTTGGTGGGATGAATATTGATCAGTTCCGAGCCATGTTTGAGGCACGTGAACTGACAATGATGAAGTAATCAGGGTTTACCGGGCGTTCCTGTTGGCAGACAGCAACCGGGCCGTTCATTAGTGAGATTTCGGGGCCGATGAAGGACTCGCAAAGCGGATCAACGACATGAGTGTTCCCGGAAAGATTCCGATTCAGGTGGAGCGACGTCCCGAGTTCGCTGAGATTCTTCGCGAGGATTCAGGATTCGGTGCGGGCGAGCAAAGTTCCACAGAGAGTGCAGTCAACAACTGGTTCGACAGGCTGGTGACGCAGTCGGGTCTGAAGATTTCCGGTGAACTGCTGCTGAGCATGTGTCTGTTCCTCGGAGTATCGTTCGGCGGTCCTGTGCTGATTCTGTTCGAATTGCCGCTGGTGGCCGTGTTGCTGGGCGTGATGGGAATGATCACACCGCTTGCTGTGACATCATTCCTTCGAATGCGTCGGCAGTCTCAGATTCTTGAGCAACTGCCACTGGTTGCCGAAGAAATGGCCCGATTTGCTCGCACAGGGCGAAATCTTGAAGGAGCATTCATGGCAGTTGCGGCCGATACACCGTCGCCGCTTGGTGAAGAACTGCTGGTGTGTGTGCGCAGATCAGAGATGGGACTTGATCTGGGGGCGTCTGTCCGGGATTTGCCGGAGCGTACGGGAGTCAACTCACTGGCAATGCTGACTTCTGCGATTGCGGTGAATCAGGAAACCGGTGGTGACCTGATTCAGGTACTGGATCGGCTGGCCACCGCTGTTCGCGACCGACTGCACTTCGTGGCTCGACAGCGTTCCGCGACGATTTCCAGTCGACTGGTGGCCGGCATGATGCTGTTGGTGCCGTTTTTCATTGTTGGTTTCTTCATGGCTCAGGACCCCGATTACCTGAACGTGCTGATGTCCTCCACATCAGGTCGTTACTCGTTCCAGCTGGGAGTCATTCTGCAGATTCTGGGGGCTGCAGTGGTGCTGAGAATTCTTCGTCGCACAAGCAGATTCTGATTTTGCAACCTGCCATGAAGTCCGCTTTGTGGGTTGGCAGGGAGGAAACCGATGAGTACTGGCAAAAAGAACAATCCATCTTCCACCTGGCAGGATCGCCGGCTGTTTCAGGATCTTAAAGGGATCCTGCCGGAGGAGATGACACGCAAGCTGATGACTTCGGCGGAAGACCTGCCGATTCCGGAAGATCAGTACGTCTTCGGTGGGGCAACTGCCGCACTTGCCCAGATGATTCCGGAAAGTGCTTCTCGTAAGGCAGAGCAGGTACAGCTGTTGACTGCTGCGGGGTATCTCTCACGTGCAGCATGGCAGAATCTTGCTGCTGTTCGATTTGTGGTTGTCTTCATCTCACTGCTGCTGATCGGGACGTTGCTGATCCTGTCTCCTCCTGCACTGGAGCCGTATTTCGTTGGTGCGTTGCTGGTGGGGCCGATAGTGATCTGGGCAATTCCTGCGCTGGTGGTCGGGTCATGGGCTGCGCAGCGAAGAGCCGCGATCGAATCCGGCATCCCCGACGTACTCGACATGCTGAATATGTGCATCAGTCAGGGCCTGACACTCCAGCGTGGCCTGCGCAGAATCACACCTGAGATCCGACTGATCCATCCGGAACTGTATCGTGAACTGTCCATCGTCTGTTTTCAGTCTGATCTGAGCGGAATGCAGCATGCATTGCAGGCGTTCAGCAGCAGAATCGGTTCGCAGGATGTGACGTCGTTTACCTCACTGCTGGTACAGTCCGAGAGTACGGGAACGTCGCTGTCCGCCGCTCTCCGCGAATACTCCGACAGCATTCGCTCAACGCTGCGTGAACGTGCGGACGCTCGAGCAAACTCAGCTTCATTCCAGTTGCTGTTCCCGGTAACTCTGTTGCTGATGCCGTCCATCTTCATGTTTCTGCTGGGCCCGGCGATCATTCGCATCTCTGATTTCTACGGGGAAGACGGCACCGGTCTGCAGCAGAGTCGACAGCAGATGCTTGATTCGCTGGGGCAGTAAGCGGTGGCTCCGAGCGGCTGCAGCCGTCGCCAGCATCGTTCCGGAGAATCAGGACTGCTGGCGTGGCTTGCTTCAGCCGCGTGCACGGCTGCGGGTACGGACTGTGTGCCTCGGGCTGCTGATGGGCAGTGCTGCCGAACTCTGACCTCCGGCGGAAGTCGGAATGTTGCACAACGCCGACAGAGCGTTTCCGAAAGTCACCATGATGCCGTTCTGCAACATCGTGTGAAGTGCGATGTGGGGTGACTGGACGCTGCTGAGTGAGCGTGTCAGCTTCCAGAACTCAGCGTACCGCCGCTTCAGCCGCAGAATTCAGCTCCAGAATGTTGCTCTTCCGCAGCATTTCCACAGGATCAGACCGGACGAGTGCCGGAATCTCCGTCCCCATCACGCTTCGACGGGATGCTGCAGAAGCTCAGCACGCCATTTGCATTCGATGTGAGGAGCCGGCTGGTCAAAGCAGTGCCGGCTGATGTTGTTGATGAACGCCGCAGGCAGATTCATCGTCAGCTGCTGCTCGGGACTGACCATTCGTCCCGTGGAAACACGGTATCACTGCATCAGGCAGTGGTCTGAGGGACGTCATGATGACTCAATTTGCCATCGAACTGAAGCAGGTTGAGCGGAGTTTCGCTGGACAGCCTGCGGTCCGCCAACTGGATCTGAGCCTGCCGCGAGGCGAGATCTGTGGATTCATCGGCCCGAATGGTTCCGGGAAGACCACAACGATCCGCATGATCCTGCGTATTCTGCGCCCCGACGCCGGTCGCGTGTGTGTGCTGGGATCAGAGCAGGGCACCTGTGCAGATGATCGCCTGGGCTATCTGCCGGAAGAACGTGGACTCTATCGTCGCATGAAGGTCGGCCAGCTGCTGCGTTACTACGCGCACCTGAAGAGTTTCCGTGATTGCGACGAGGATATTCGCGAGTGGCTTGCACGCTTTGACGCAAGCGACTGGATCAATAAGCGACTGGACACACTGTCCAAAGGTATGTGTCAGAAGGTGCAGTTCATTGCAGCGGTCATTGCGAGACCACAGTTACTGATACTTGACGAACCATTCAGTGGACTTGACCCGGTCAGTACAGAGCAATTGTCTGATGCAATTCTGGAGATGCAGTCGCGTGGGGCTTCCATTCTGCTCTCGACGCACGACATGGAGGCTGCCGAACGCATGTGCGGGCGAGTGGTGATGATCTTCCGCGGTCGGAAAGTGCTTGACGGGACACCGCACTCAATCAGAGCTCAGTATCCGGCACAGGAGATTCGTGTGCGGACTGCAGGCAACGAGACAATTCCGGACCCGATTCCCGGAGTCAGCGGACGCCGCCGCGAGGGGGCATTCGAGCAGCTGACGCTGGCTGACGGTGTGGCTCCGGCTGGCGTGCTGCGGCATATTGCTCAGACGGCAGAGCTCGAGCACTTCGAGCTGATTCGTCCCACACTGCATCGAATTTTTCTGCGCATCGTTGAGTCGCGTGGAGAAGACCGGCCCGGGGTACCTGCGGCTGACTGCAAAATGCGGCCCCTGCAGCAGCTCCCGGAGTCGGTCAGGGTCGAGCCGAAAGGACTTGCCGGCAGAAAGACGAGTTCGGCAGTCCATCCCCGCTTGTGAAAGCAATGAAATCGATGCACAAGATTCTGACAATTGCGCGGCGGGAATACGCTGCGCTTGTGGCCACCAGAGCGTTTCTGGTTGGTCTGTGCCTGACCCCGTTGCTTCTGCTGGGGGGGCTGGTGGCGCCGGGACTGACCGATGCTCGCCTGCAGGAGCGTTGTCGTATTGCGGTTGTTGACCACACCGGGCGACTGACGACGTCATTGCAGGAAGAGCTGCGTCGTCCGCGTGCAGTCCAGGATTTCTCCAGCGGGCTCAGCCGTCTGCAGCACCTGTCCGGCGATCAGGCGGACAATCCCGAGCAGATGCCGGAGTTTGAGCTGGAAGAGATTTCGACTGCTGAGTTTACCGACGAAGAGCGACTGACGCTTTCTGAACGCATCCGCAGTGGGGAGCTGTATGGGTTTCTGGAGATTCCTGTGGATCTGCTGAGCGCAGATGCTGCCACGACCACCGCTGGTCCGTTGTGGGTGTCGGAGGTCACAGTGCTGGCCAGAAATCGTCGTTATCTTTCGGAGGCATTGTCTGAGGTTGTGCGAATGGCTCGCCTTTCTGCCCGACTTGATGCCGATGATCTGAAGTTTGTTCAGCAGCATTCCGCGATTCACGACAGCCTTGAAATCCGTTCCCCGTATTACCGGGATGCCACGGGGCAGATCGTCGCCGGGAATCGAAAGAGTACGTTTTCGTCCGTGGTGGTGCCGCTGGTGCTGCTGCTGGTGATGTTCCTCGTGATTATGATGTCTGCCCAGCCGATGCTGGAAAGTGTGCTGGAGGAAAAGACGCAGCGGATCTCGGAGGTACTGCTGGGATCTGCCAGTGCTCGTCAGCTGATGATCGGAAAACTGCTGGGCAACGTAGCCGGTTCTCTCACCATTTTCGCCCTGTATTCAGCCGGCTGTCTGACGCTGGGGGTGGTTGCGGGGGTTCCGGCTATTCTGAGTACTTCCGTGCTGCCATGGTTCCTCCTGTACCAGGTGCTGGCGGTACTGCTGTTCAGCGCACTGTTCATGTCGATTGCCGCTGCAGTGAGTCAGATGCGTGAGGCACAATGCCTGTTGATGCCTGTGTGGGGTGTGATCATGCTGCCTATGTTTCTGCTGCTGTCCATCCTTGAGGACCCGAACAGTACAATCGCCACAGCAATCAGCTTTTTTCCTCCGTCTGCTCCGATGGTCATGACCATGCGGCTGACATCGGGAACACCGATACCACCGCTGCAGATCGTGTGCAGTCTGTTGGTACTGCTGGCCGGAACAGTCTGCAGTATCATTGCCGCAGCGAGAATCTATCGGGGCGGCCTGCTGCTGCAGGGTCGTGCGGCCCGTACGGGGGATGTCCTGAACTGGCTCTGGAATACCGACGATACGCAGTAGGTCTGCAGATCAGTCACGATTTCTGCGGAGCCTCTGACGGGACGCGGCGCGGCGGACCACTTCGTCGCCAAGAACGCCGAGCAGAATGACAGCGCCGATAATGGTGTATTCGAGGGACTGCGGGATGCGCAGCAGCATGATCAGATTGTACAGCACCATCATAACTGCTGTGCCGATGACCACCCCGGCAATTGATCCCTCTCCACCGCGAAGGCTGCAGCCGCCCAGCACTGCAGCAGCAATGGCATACAGTTCGAAGGAATTTCCAAAGCTGGAAGGCGAGATGGAGCTGAACTGGATGGCAAACAGCATGCCGGAAATCCCGGCCATCGCGGAGCAGATCACGTAAGCCATAATCGTCACTCGCTCAGTGTTGATGCCGCTGAAACGGGCAGCTTCCTCACTGCGCCCCAGTGCCAGCAGATACCTCCCCCAGATCGTGCGAGTCAGAAACACGGACGCTGCAATCGCCAGAGCAATCAGCAGGAAGAAGGGGACCGGTATTCCAAAGACAAGGTCTTCACCCCGCAGCAGGACCGGAACTCGCCCTGATGCAACCGGTCCGAGTACTTTCTGCAGCTCGCCGAAACCGGCCGGATTGTCCCCTGTGAGCCAGCGAGAGATCCCGCGATACATCAGCAGACCACAGAGAGTCACAACGAACGGCTGCAGCCTGAGGCGGGTGATGAGCAGACCGTGACCCAGACCGATGGCGGCTGAAATCACGAGGACGCAAAGGACGCCTGCCGGGATGGACATGAACTGATTTCTGTGCAGTACTGCAGCAAAGCTCCCGGAATCATACTTACGCCCCGGATCACGTTCGAGCTGCAACTGCAACATCCCCGCAGCTGTGGAGAGGGACACAATGCGCTGTACTGTGACTGCACCGTCACGGCGAAAGATCTGCAGCTGATCACCGGCAGCTGCCGGGACTTCCGGGATTCGGGCGGTCAGATTTGCCTCAGAAAAAGCCGTCAGGGGTACTGCCAGCGTCAGTTCCCCTTCGCGTTCATCACGTGGCGGTGTCTCGGCAACCTGAATTGTTCCCGCTGCAAGTTCCTTTTCGACGGTGAACACAAGACCGGACCCAATCCCTCCTGTGAATCGCACCACGCTGCCGACGGGTAAACTGCCCTGCGGAGCTTTGGTTTCAATCAGGCGTTCCGCAGCATCGATCCGACTGACTGAGAAGCTTTGGTCGGGCTCGTAGTCGACTTTGAGCAGTATGGACAGCAGCACACCGGAGAGGCAGACGAGTGAGCCGATGGAGAGGTCGATGCCTCCGGTGATGATCACGAAGGCCACACCGATACCGAGGATCCCGTAGAGGGCCAGCCGGCTGAGCAGGTTCATGATGTTTTCGAGATTCAGAAAC
>JALRDR010000269.1 GCA_023262145.1 Planctomycetaceae bacterium
GTACTTGGCTGCGAACAAACGTTGCAAACGAGAATTTCCTTGCCGGCTCTGGCGTTCTGGAGCCATGGCACAGCGATTCCCGGGGGACAGCCCAGAGACTGGAAAGCACGCTGCAGTCTGTTCGCCGGCGTGCCAGCATCAGTATCAAGCCAGCCGAAAACCGTATGCTCAGGCTGAGCGTGCGCGTGGAGAAGGAGATTGAGGACATTCCCGGCGAAGTCGCTCGCTATGAAGGTGGAGCCACATTCTCAGAGTCAGCTCCGCTCAATCGAGACCTCACGCAAGCTGTCGGGCAAAGCGGAGCTTCGCAGTGGATCCCAGCGGGCCGGGATGCAGTGCTGGAGGGAGAGTTGGCCAGCCAGATCCTCGGCAGAACCCCCTAGGGGTCATCACAATAGCCTCGCATGTTCTCTGCCCGGGGAAACGTCACGAAGTAACTCCCCGCAGCAGACAAGTCATTGTTGGCACTGCCCTGAGTGCTTAAAGTTTAACGTTCAATTCGATAGCAGGCAGCAACCACCGTGTTGCTTTATGTCAGGCAGGAACAGGCAATTATGGATCCCGAATTTCGCAGTCACTGTCGTGAACTGATTCGTCGCGTCACCCATTTAAAGGACTGTCTTTGACTTGCCTGGCAAAAAGGCACGGATCGAGGAAATCAACCACCGCATGACGGGCAGCGACTTCTGGAATGACCAGCAAATCGCTCAGCAGTCAGTGGATGAACTCCGTCGGCTGAAAACACTTGCCGGTCCACTCGACGGGCTTGTCACTGCAGGTGATGATCTGCAGGTCCTCATGGAATTCTATGATGAGGACAGTACGGCTGAGAATGAACAGGAAATTCGCAGAGCTGCCGTGCTGCTGGACAGCGACCTCGATCGGGTTGAACTGCAGACCACGATGTCGCGGGAAGAGGATGCAGCGTCGGCTTACGTCACTGTTCAGGCCGGCGAAGGTGGTACCGACTCCGCAGACTGGGCCCAGATGCTCCTACGCATGTATGCCCGCTGGGCAGAGCGCCGCGGCTTTAAAGTGGAGGAAGTGGATATCTCAGAGGCTGAAGAAGCCGGTATTCGACACGCCACAATTCTCATCAAGGGTGATTATGCCTACGGTTATCTCCGCGGAGAAACCGGAAACCATCGACTCATTCGGGTCAGCCCCTTTGACTCCGCCGGACGGCGACACACATCCTTTGCCGGTGTCGATGTGGCACCCGAAATTGATGACAATGTGGAGATTGAAATCAACTGGGACAAGGATGTCAGAGAAGACAAGATGCGCGCCAGTGGAGCTGGTGGGCAGAAAGTCAACAAGACGGAATCCGCGATCCGCCTGACTCATATCCCTACTGGAATTGTAGCTGCCTGCCAGAACGAACGCAGCCAGCATCAGAATCGTGCCACGGCCAGAAAAATGCTCATGTCAAAGCTGTACCAGATCGAGCTGGACCGGCGTGAAGCACAGGTCGCAGCAAAGCATGGTGAAAAATCCAAGATCGGGTTCGGCGGACAGACCATTCGCAACTACGTGCTGTATCCGGATCAGTTTGTCAAGGACGTCCGCAGCGGGCTGAAGGTCGGCAATCCGAACGTTGTCCTCGACGGTGATCTCGACCCGTTGCTGGAGGCGTATCTTCGCTGGACACTGAATGATCAGGCACCCGCTACGGATGAGCTGGAATAATGGATTCGCTGTCCGGAAATTCCGTCCCGTTCGTGCGCATGCACGGATGCGGGAACGACTACGTTTTTCTGGACTGCCTCTCCAGCCCTCCTCCGCAGAATCCCGGCTTGCTCGCTCTGCGAATCAGTGATCGACATCAGTCGGTCGGCGGCGACGGACTTGTGCTGATCCTGCCGCCCGGTTCACCATCAGCAGTCGCAGCCATGCGAATGTTCAACGCGGACGGATCAGAGGGAAGGCTGTGCGGGAATGCACTCCGCTGTCTGGCCATGTATCTGTTTCAGCAGCACAGTGTCCCCGCTGCTTTTGCGGTTGAGATGAGCCAACAACTCATTCAGTGCCGCGTACTGAAGTCAGATCAGTCTGCAGGGACCGCAAGTGTCCGCCTGACACTTCCCACGCCGTCAGTTCTGACCCCGGAAGCCACCGGCATCCAGCGTTACGTCCGCAAGGTAGACGTCGATCTGAACAGCCTGCCGGAAGATGCGGATGGTGCATGGCTGGTCTGCCCTGGAAATGAACACCTTGTCGTTTTTGTTTCGTCACTGCGCACGGCCCAATTTGCTGAACTGGCTCCACGTCTCGAACACACGTTTCCGGACCGCAGAGTCAACGTGGAATTCGTTGTCATCCATGATGCTGAACATGCTGAGATTCGTATCTGGGAACGCGGAAGCGGCGAAACACGCGCGTGTGGTTCCGGGGCCTGTGCTGTTGCAATCGCAGGATCTGCGACCGGACACCTCTCAGGCCATCGCACTGTGGTCATCGAATCTCCTGGCGGCTGCCTGGGAGTCGCAATCACGACAGATGACATGATTCAACTGGAAGGCGAGGCCGCTGAATGCTGCCGCGGCCGGTTTCGTGACACAGTCATTTCACTCTGACAGCTTCTGCAGAACTGAATAAGGAAAGCGGACCATGAAGCACGGACTGGGAATTCTGCTGCAGGTCATTACGCTGACTCTGCTGCCATCAATCGTCATCTACCAGCTGTTCTTTGGCTTCAGGCTGATCATCATGCCAGCGAGTCTGGTCGTTGGAATATCACTGTTCTCCCTCGGAACATGGCTTCGCGAGTCAGGCCGATGACCTTCAACAGGCAGGATTGAGCAGATCCACGAATGCCGTATTGCCGGTGACTGTCCACATTTCGAACTTTTTCGAAAGCCCTCTCGGAGCACACTCCGCAGCAGCGAATTCACCGCACGGAATGACTGTCCCTCATCACGTGAAATCAGGCATTGTCGGGCAGCCCTCGCCCGCCGTGAACTCTCCATCGCAGGACATGCAGGACCAGAGCGATCCCCGCATGCTTCATCATGCTCATCGTGTTCGAACATGGTCGCCGGGCAGTTGCGAAGACAACTACGTGACTTATTCCTGCACCGAATGACAGAAGCCCACGCGGCTGAAGTTCATGCGAGGACGGCGGAAGATGAGGTCGCACGGAGTTCTAAGCAGTTTGAGAATACTCCCTGCAGGGGTACCGTCGGCACACGGAGAATCAGGGAGCCCGTAATTCGGGTCTCCCCCGCTTATTTCCTTTGCACCAGATGCACGCAGGTTGCCCGGAGCATGGCCATGGCTTCCGCGACAATCCGGAACTCGTGCTGCATTTCGAAAAGGGCTTCCCCGCAAGCCAGTACACCACCCAAAAGTCCCGCGGCAGATGCCGCAGGCATTTTGAATTCAGCATTGGCTGTTCACACCTTTTCGTGGGCAGGCGAAGTACTTGTGGCAGGTGTGGAGGTCGCTGAAAACGTTTCCCTCATCAGGCCTCGTCGAGCAGTTCCACTGCTGCAAAGACCTCGCCCTCCAGCATTGCCAGACTTGCACCACCACCGGTACTCACATGAGTCACCTGATCTGCAAACCCCAGCTGCTGAATCGCTGCGGCACTGTCACCCCCACCAATGATGCTGGTTGCTGAACTGTCTGCAATTGCCTGCGCCACAGCTCGAGTTCCCTCATCAAAAGGACTCATCTCAAACACACCCATGGGGCCGTTCCAGACGACAGTTCCGGCTTCCGCAACCATGCTGGCGTAGAGTTTTGCCGTTTCAGGCCCCACATCGAAGCCCTCATACCCATCCGGAATCTGACCAGCTGGAACGACCTGCTTATTGCAGTCACCACTGAAATCGTCTCCACAGTGAGTGTCGAGCGGCAGTACCAGTTTGTCACCACCCGCTGCGATCAGCTGTTTTGCAAGCTCCACTCGATCCGGTTCAACCATGCTTTTTCCGACCTTGCCATCTGTGGCAAGAGCAAATGTGTAAGCCATGGCACCGCCGATCAGCACCTTGTCGCAGATTCCCAGCAGATTCTCGATCACTCGGATCTTGTCAGAAACTTTCTTGCCGCCAAGGATCGCGATGAACGGACGCTGTGGACTGGCAATTGCATCAGACAGATACTGCACCTCTTTCTGCACCAGAAAGCCGACAACGCGGGGCTTCCCTTCCATCGCCGCCGGAACTCCCACCATCGATGCATGCTTCCGATGGCATGTCCCGAACGCATCGTTGCAATAGATATCAGCAAAGCCGGCCAGCTTCCGGGAAAAATCAGTGTCGCCAGCCTTTTCGCCTGGATTGAATCGCAGGTTTTCGAGCAGAACAATACCACCGTCCGTCAGTGCATCAACTTTCTGCTGCGCATCTTCGCCAACGGTGTCGGCAGCAAATGCAACGGGCTGCTCAAGCAGTTCCGCCAGACGCTCCGCAGCAGGACGCAGACTGAATGCGGACAGATCTTCACCCGCCTTGGGGTTGCCAAGGTGACTGCACAGAATGAGTTGTCCGCCGCGATCAATTACCGAACGGATGGAAGGCACCGCCCCCCTGATCCGACGATCGTCAGTAATCGCTCCGCTGCCATCCAGCGGGACGTTGAAATCCACTCGCATCAGAACTTTCTGACCAGCTACCTCGATATCACTGATTGATTTCTTCGCCATGGCTTTTTCTTGTCTGAATACACAATCTGAATACACGATCTGTCGGAGACTGTCCGGCGCGAAGGGCAACGAAATCGCATTGCGCACCGGATAAAGTGATTTCGCCGGCAAGACCTGCCACGCACCCGCTGCAGTCCTGCAGATGGTGCGAAACTCCGTTCCTGCTGCCTGCCGGAACCCCGCTACGCAGAATGCTAACCCAAAATTCCGACACTGAACAGGAGCGACCTCCGGAACCTGCGGTCCGGGAATCTGAACATCAGGCATTCTCTGACACAGGAATCAGAGTCGACCTGATCCGGACAGCAGAACCTGCCGCGGCAGTTCAATCCGAATTACCCCGATTCGCTGATCCGCCACTGGTTGACCGACCACATATTCAGACCTACAGTGGCAGACAAGCATTCCTGTTACCTCTGCATGAACGACGCATTCCGTCCTGAAAGCACAAGTATGTCCGACACGCAGGACCACAACGACGATCAGCCTGAAGGCCAGAAACGTAATTCAGGGCCGTCACAGCCTCAAAAACCACGTGCCGAACGAAATCAGTCGGGGGGCAATTTCTGGTATCTCATGGTGGCAGGAATTCTGTCGGCGGTTCTGTTTTCCGTTCTTTCCCGCGAGGATAAGGGGGAGAAAATCGCTTTCAGCGACTTCCTGCAGAAAGTCGACACTGGCGAACTGCCGAAGGAGCGCATCTGGCAACTGAAGATCTCACAGGCCGATATGACATGGCAGGACCACTCGCGCGACGACATCCTCAGCGGCAAGGCTGCAGAGTGGAAAAACTTCTACACGCCCCTGCTGAGTGCCAGCGATTCAACGCGTGAAGAACTCCGGCAAATACTGGATCAAAAAGGTATCACCTACGGATTCTCTGAACCGCCGGCAGAGTGGCAGCAGATGATTCCGCTGCTGATCACAACTCTCTTCCTTGTGGCAGTCCTGATCTTCGTACTCCGCCGTTTTGGTGGTGCAGGGTCAGCCATGTCCTTTGGACGCAGCCGCGGACGGCTCTACGCCCAGGAAGATGTCCAGGTCACATTCGAAGATGTAGCCGGAATTGATGAGGCCGTCGAAGAACTGAAGGAGGTTGTTGACTTCCTCAAAACTCCTCAGAAGTATCAGGCACTCGGCGGGCGGATTCCCCGCGGTGTGCTCCTTGTTGGGCCTCCCGGTACAGGAAAGACCATGCTTGCCAAGGCCGTTGCCGGGGAAGCAGGTGTGCCGTTCTTCGGGCTTTCAGGTTCAGACTTCGTGGAAATGTTTGTAGGTGTCGGTGCCGCACGAGTGCGTGATATGTTTCAGCAGGCCCTGCAACGCGCCCCCGCCATTATCTTCATTGATGAACTGGACGCACTGGGAAAAGTGCGAGGCAGTGGAGCTCCCGGGGGCCACGATGAGCGAGAGCAGACTCTCAATGCACTGCTGGTCGAGATGGACGGGTTTGGGACCGACCAGAGCGTCATCGTCATGGGTGCTACCAACCGTCCGGAAACTCTTGATCCGGCACTAATGCGGCCGGGACGCTTCGATCGCCACGTACTTGTGGATCGACCTGACATCAAAGGCCGGGAAAAGATTCTGAAGGTGCACGCTCAGCGCATCAAGATGGACGAAAACGTCGACCTTAAACGAATTGCAAAACTGACCCCGGGATTTGTAGGGGCTGATCTGGCGAATCTGGTGAATGAGGCGGCGCTGCTTTCCGCGCGAAGAGAAGACCGTAGAGTCTCCATGAAGGCCTTCGAAGATGGTATCGAACGCGTGATTGCGGGGCTGGAGAAAACTTCGCGAATCATTATCGAAGATGTCAAACGCCGCGTAGCCTGTCACGAATGCGGTCATGCACTGGTTGCAGCAAGCCTGCCGCATACTGACCCCGTTCACAAAATCTCCATCATCCCGCGCGGAATGGGTGCGCTGGGTTACATGCTGCAGCTGCCTGAGGATGATCGGGAACTGCTCACACAGGCCGAACTCAAAAGTCGTCTCGCGGTGCTGCTCGGAGGAATTGCCGCCGAACAGATCGTGTATCGCGAAACATCCACGGGAGCACAAAATGACCTGCAGCGAGCCTCAGACCTCGCTCGCCGAATGGTTACGGAATTCGGTATGAGTCCTCGACTTGGCCGCATGTTCTACAGCGATACACAACGCTCACCGTTCCTGAACGCTGGCGGAACACCCGCACCATCCGTTCATGCAGAAGAGACCATTCGCGAGATTGATCTGGAAATTCGTCGTCTCGTCGATGAAGCAAATCAGCTTGCTCTGAGCACGCTCAGCAGTCAGCGAGAAACCCTCGACCGACTCACAACCGATCTGATCGAAATGGAAACGATGGCTGCAGAACACATGCACTCCATCATCAACAAATTCCGTAAGGGGCCCAAACTGATGACTGCCCCTGTCTCCACTACAGCACTGGAAGAAAAAACCGACGTATCTGTGCATGCAGAAGAACCGGCTGACGCTGCCGCAGAAAAGGAAAACGATTCAGATTCCACCGCTGCCGGTCTGTAGTACTCCGAAGCAGAAATCCGGAACGGCTGCAGCAGAACCGCCACTGGGCTGCCAATCTCTGTGTTCCGGCCGCTGCTGATTGCAGCATCCGTCAACTCAGAACTGCTCCCGGTGGCCCGGCTGCGGAGACTTCCGCTGGAACCTGGTGGGCATATTGCCTGAAGTTCTCCTGAAAGCGTCCGGCCAGATCAGCGGCAGCAGTTTGACATGCTGCAGCATCGGGCCAGCACTGAACCGGCTGCAGCATTGCCGATGGTACCCCTTCGCATTCCACCACTGTCGCCAGACCCAGAACAGGATCTGTAACCACCGGAGCGTGACGCAGCGCACCGGAGTGAATCTGGTTGATCACCGCTCTCGTGATGCTGAGGGGCATGCGGGTTCCCCGACCGTATCCGCCGCCGGACCAACCCGTGTTCACCAGCCAGACAGCCGCATCGTGCCGCCTGACCTTATCTGCAAGCAGTCTGGCATAGACGGCCGGATGCTGCACAAGAAATGGACCTCCGAAGCATGGTGAAAACACAGCCTCAGGCTCTCTGATGCCCATTTCAGTCCCCGCCACCCGCGCGGTATATCCACTGATGAAGTAGTACATTGCCTGCTCCGGAGTCAGCCGCGCAACCGGAGGTAATACTCCAAAAGCATCACAGGTCAGAAAGATCACATCATGCGGATGTCCGGCAGTGCAGGGCACCCGCGCATTCCGCATGTACTCAATGGGGTAGGCTCCGCGAGTATTCTCTGTAATGGATGTATTGTTGAAGTCCACATGGTGCATGGCCTCATCAAAAACCACGTTCTCAAGCACCGCTCCAAAACGCAGGGCATCAAAGATCTCCGGTTCCGACTCCCGCGTCAGGTACACAGCCTTGGCATAGCAGCCGCCCTCAATATTGAAGATTCCGTCATCTGACCAGCCGTGTTCATCGTCGCCGACAAGATACCTTCCCGGATCTGCAGATAAAGTTGTCTTCCCGGTTCCCGAAAGGCCAAACAGCACCGAAGAACGCCCCGATTCACGATCACACGTCGCCGAACAGTGCATGGAAAGCACCCCCCGCGACGGCAGCATGTAATTCATATAAGTGAAGACAGCCTTCTTCATCTCTCCGGCATACTCGGTGCCCAGCAGCACCACCTCCCCACGTTCAATACTCAGATCAACGCTGGTGCGACTCGTCATTCCTGTCGTGTAACGATTGGCAGGAAATGCCCCGGAGTTGTAGATCACAAGGTCCGGAACGCCGAATTGAGCCAGTTCTTCAGCTGTCGGACGAATGAGCATGTTGTGCATGAACAGTGCGTGATACGGCCGGGCACAAATCACACGAACCCGCAGGCGATGCTGCTCATCCCAGCCGGCGAATGCATCCACGCAGTACAGACGACTGCGCGTGTTCAGATAGTCAATCGCCCGCTCACGATTAATGCAGAATGTCGTCTCATCCAGCGGAAAATTGACCGGGCCCCACCAGACATCCGCAGCCGACTGAGCGTTTTGGACGATGCGTTTGTCCTTTGGCGACCGCCCCGTTTTTTCACCAGAGTAAGCGATCAGACAGCCGGTGTCGGAAATACTTGTTCCCGGCTCATGACGGATCGCTTCCTCGTACAGGCTTCCCGGTGAAAGATTGCGGAACACTTCCGGGCCAGTAATCCCATGCTGCTCAAGCGAAAAGGACATTGCAGCTCACTTTCCTCTCAGAACGGATCTCAGCGGGAATTCGGTCAGTCCTCCTCACTACTGACTGCAGCGACAGGAATGCCCGAATTCTGTGAATCTCTGCCGGATTACTCAGCAAACGCAACGCGGCTGCACAATCCTGCCACATCAACGACACCACTCAAATCCGGCAGCAAACTGCGTGCCTTCACAAGTACCGTTGCAGAAATGAAAAGCTCACGCACTGCCGGTGCCACGCTCCGCCGGCGACTGGACTGCCGCTGCCTCATTTCCAGAAAAAAGTCTTCTCTGCTGTCTCGCACAGAAGTTTCCGGCGATCAGATTCAGTGATGAAGTCGAGACGATCTCTTACCAGCGCGATTGATGCCTCGTAACTGTTTGGTTCCGTCAGTTGATAGGGAGCGTCACTCGCCCACATCAGACGATCTGCACCAAATGCCTCAAACAAACGCCGAATCATCGGAATCAGTTCGTCATGGGGTGGTTGTTTCTGCCCCAGAGCGTAGTAGGCAGAAATCTTGATGCGCACCTGTGGAAACTTTGCCAGGCCGGCAAGATGAGCAAGGTCCATCTCCCTGATCCTGCCGTCAATTCCGACACGGGCAAAGTGATCAATCACCACCGGAGTCTCCGAATACTGCTGACACCACTTTGCCACGTCCGGCAGATCCTCAGGATTGATCAGGCAGCAGATATTCTGGCGCGTCTCTGCGGCGGTTTTCCACATCTGACGTATCCCCTCTCCGGCAAGCCAGTCCTCCCGATCCGGATTCGGCCCGACACGAAATCCTGTCACTCCTGTCTGCAGCATCTGTTTCATCAGACGCGCGACCTGCGGATCGCGATCCTCAATCTGCCCAACAATTCGGAAGGCATCCGGACGCTTCTTCCATGCGTCAATCAGGTAGGTGTTGTCGAATCCGTGATACGGACGGTGCTGAATCAGCACAACTCTGCCAACGCCACTACGACCAGCAACGGCCAGCAATTCATCATCTGTAAAGCTCCGCGGCTGCAACACCTCGACCGTCTGAGCATTTCGGAGCGGATAACTCTTCAGGTCCGTTGTCCAGATGTGCGAATGAGCATCAATCCACGGAAGTTTCTCAGCCGAACTGTCCTCGGCCCCGTATAGCAGCGACATGGCTCCGGTCGCAACACTTCCGGCGACCATTGAACGTCGACTCATTCCTGCGGCTCTCATCATTGCTCTCCCATCCCGCACTGCTGGTAATGAAGTATGCTGCGCTGCAGATCAGAGTCGATCATCAGCACCGCAATATTCTATACGCGCAGGCGATGTAACGGCTATGCCGCCCACCAGCCAATTCACCTGATGGTGAGGCTCAAAGAACAATGACTTCAAACGCGTCGGCAATTTCAGGAGGAATTCTGCGCAGGCGATGCGTGGAAATCTCCACAAATGCCCAGTTCGTCTGCGCCTGGGCCAGAAGCTGACCATCCCCCGCGCGCAGAATCTGGTACTTGCGAAGTGAAGTGACTCGTTTCATATCCGCCACCCACGTTCGCACAATCACCGCATCGTCACAACGAGCAGGTGCCAGATATTCGATGAAATGCGATCGAGCCACCCACGCCAGTCCCAGTGATCGATAGGCCGCGGAGTCCCAGCCCTGATGAGCCGAATGAGCAACGGCGGCGTCCTGCAACCAACGCAGATACACCAGGTTATTGACGTGCCCCAGTCCGTCGATCTCCGCAGCAACCACAGTCAGTGAATGTTCATAGACCGCTGTCATGCAGCATCATCCACACCTGCCTCCGCACCTTCAGCAGCAGTCTTTTCCCGAGTCGCCTGAAACCACTCCCACGCAATCGGCAGCAGGGAAACAATGATGATGCCGAAGATCACATACGTGAAGTTCTCCTTCACGAACGGCAGATGACCGACAAAGTAACCCGCCAGCAGAAAACTCATCACCCAGCAGACTGCGCCCGTGATGTTGAACATCCAGAACCGCGTCAGATCCATGCGGCCGACGCCCGCGACAAAGGGCGCAAATGTCCTTAATATCGGCGCAAATCTCGCAAGGAAGACCGCCTTGCCACCGTGCCGCTCATAGAATTTTTTTGCCCGCTCAAGATGCTCGCGATTCAACAACACCGACTTCTCACTCGAAAACACCCGCGGACCGATGTAGCGACCGATCGCGTAGTTCACGGCATCCCCCAGAATTGCCGCAACAAGCAGCAAGACACTCATCAGTGGCAAACTGAGCCCGGATTCGGGGTTGGCGACCAGTGCACCAATGGCGAACAGCAGGGAATCACCAGGCAGAAACGGCATGATGACCAGACCGGTCTCCGCGAAGATGATGCCCCACAGAAGCAGATAGATCCACCCGCCGAAGTCTG
>JALRDR010000336.1 GCA_023262145.1 Planctomycetaceae bacterium
ATCGTTTCCATCACAATGGAAGATGGACTCGTTGTCCGCGCCAGACAGTTTCTGGACTGCACTTACGAAGGCGATCTGCTGGCCCGGGCCGGTGTGTCATGGCATGCCGGCCGTGAAGCGAATTCGGTTTACGCAGAGACTTACAACGGCATTCGCACTCCGGGGCAGGGCGGTCACAACTGGCCTGCCGACATCAGTCCCTACCGCGTTGCTGGCGATCGCTCCAGCGGACTGCTGCCCCGCATCACAGCCGACCCCGGAGTGCCCGGCGACGGTGATGAAACGATTCAGGCATTCTGTTTTCGCATGTGGCTTACGAAAGACAATCCACGACCATTCCCGAAACCAGCCGGCTACGACCCGCAGCAATACGAAGTGCTTGCACGGCTCTTTGAAGCCGGCGTCAACCCGGCGATTCAGTGGAGTCTGGATACCAACAACCACCACCTGTTCCGCGGGGCATATTTCATCGACTATGTCGGCGGAAATTACGACTGGCCAAATGCCAACTGGCAGGAACGCGAACGCATCTTTCAGGAACATGTGCGTTATCAACTGGGCGTGATGTGGTTTCTGACCAACAGCGACCGTATCCCGGAACCCTACCGAACACAGCTGCGACAATGGGGCCTGCCGCGGGATGAGTACACTGCGACAGGCGGCTGGACACATCAGCTGTATATCCGCGAAGGCCGTCGCATGGTCAGCGACTATGTCATGACCGAACACAATTGTTCCGGCAGACTGGTGCCGGAAGACAGTGTCGGACTGGCATCCTACAACATGGATTCGCACCACTGCCAGATGGTCGATGTGAATGGTTCGATCCGCAACGAAGGGAACGTTGAGATTCCCGTTGAGCCGTACCCGATTGCGTATCGTGCCCTCGTGCCTAAGCGTGATGAGTGCACAAATCTGCTGGTTCCGGTAGCGCTGTCATCATCGCACATCGCCTTCGGATCCATCCGCATGGAACCAGTCTTCATGCTGCTCGGCCAGAGCGCGGCGACCGCCGCCTGTCTTGCCATTGATGACGCAGTCACCGTGCAGGACGTCAGCTACCCTGCGCTGCGTGAACGTCTGCTGGCAGATGGGCAGATTCTGGAATACACCGGACCACCGCGTCATCGCCGTGGACCCGCTCCGCTGGATCCCGCCACTCTGCCCGGCGTGGTCGT
>JALRDR010000576.1 GCA_023262145.1 Planctomycetaceae bacterium
ATCTTGCAGCAGCAGGGGTTACCGCAGAACTGCACCTCTACGAAGGGCAACCCCATGGATTTTTCAACGAATCAAAAAACCAGCAGGCCTTCGTGGATACCGTCATGAAGACAGATGCATTTCTTGTGAAACTCGGATGGCTGCAGGGTGAGGCGAATGCGGCATTTCTGCGCAGCCTGTTGAAGAAAAACACACCGCCAGCAGAGAAAGCAGGCGAATGAGCCGCAATAAGTCACGCCTGTTACATGCGCTATTGTTCACGCTGGTGGTTGCCTGCGGGCCATTAGCCACTGCACTGCCTGATGAACCACTCAGTCACCCCAACATCGTTTATGTCATCTGCGACGACCTGGGATACGGAGACGTCAATTGTCTTGCTCCGCAGACTTGCCGCATCCCGACACCGCACGCTGATCGGCTGGCCCGCCGCGGCATGATCTTCACGGATGCACACTCCGGCTCTTCAGTCTGCACGCCAACACGTTATGGCCTGCTGACCGGACGTTACAGCTGGCGAACAGCACTGCAGAAGGGCGTTGTCACCGGATACGCCCCCTGTCTGATCGACCAGCATCGCTCCACAGTTGCCGGCTTTCTGCAGCAACTTGGCTATCACACCGCAATCATCGGCAAATGGCACCTGAACTTTCAGTACGTCGACCCGTCCAGCGGAGCAGAGCTGCAGCAGTCAGACCATGATACTCCTCCGGTCGGCGCAATTATTCCCGATGGCCCGCTGACACGAGGGTTCCATCACTTCCATGGCTTCCATCATGCCCGTGACATGGAAGCGGTGATTGTCGATGACACTGTGGTGGAGCATGATGAGACAATCAACATGCTCCCGCGACTCACACGAGAATCCGTACGTTACATTGAATCGCGGGCAGCCGGTAACTCGCCATTCTTCCTGTACGTCCCGCTGGGATCTCCGCACACACCAATTGTGCCGTCGCCGGAATGGCAGGGGCGCAGTGGTCTGGGCGATTACGGTGATTTCGTCATGCAGACCGACCATGCACTCGGAGAAATTCTCGACGCACTTGACCGCACCGGGAAGACAGAGAACACCCTGATTATTTTCACCAGTGACAATGGCTGCTCAAAGGCGGCCGGCATCCCGGATCTGGCGCAGCAGGGACACATTGTCAGCGCGCATTTGCGCGGATCCAAGGCGGACCTCTGGGACGGTGGCCATCGCGTGCCGATGATCGTCAGCTGGCCTGGAAAAGTTGAAGCCGGTTCGCTGTCCGACCAGACGATCTGCCACACCGATCTGTTTGCCACGGTGAGTGAGATCACCGGAGCAGCCGTTCCGGACGGAGCTGCTGAAGACAGCGTGAGTATTTTGCCCGCTCTGCTGGGGCAATCGATTCAGACCACGCGCAAAGGCATCATTCACCATTCCTTCAGCGGCCACTTCGCCTATCGCCAGGGAAAATGGAAACTGCTGCTTGCCCGCGGGTCCGGCGGCTGGAGCTCACCAAAGGAAGATCAGGTCGCCGCTGACTCCCCGCCGGCACAACTGTACGACCTGTCCGAAGACCCCGGAGAAACGAACAATCTTTTTGAACAACATCCGGAGCTTGCCTCCGGAATGCTCGCGGACCTGCAGGCTGATGTCGCTCGTGGTCGGTCCACGACGGGCGCTGAGGCTCAGAATGACATTAATCTGCAGAAGATCGTGCTCTGGAAAAGCGGGCGACAGACAGACAGGGGCAAACGTCGCAGCAAGTAGTTTCTCCGGGTTCGATACCCGAGCACGTGACGAGGCAATCAGCAGTCCACATGGTTTGAAAGAGACCTTTATGTCACAACCCAACGTCCAGCTCAGCGACCAATTCAATAATAACGGGCGGATGCAACCTGCCCGGAATCTGCGAACGAAGCTGACGCTGCTTGTGCTGCTTTGTGGATCTTTTGCGGTGAGCCACGCAGCTGCCCAGAATCAGAGACTGCCAAACTTCGTCATCATTATGGCTGACGACATGGGTTACGGAGATGCCGGCTGTTACGGCGGCACACACATCTCTACCCCGCACCTGGACCAGCTTGCTGCAGCCGGAATGCGATTTACGGATTTCCATTCCAGCGGAAATGTCTGCAGCCCCACTCGGGCGGGCCTGTTGACCGGCAGATACCAGTACCGTGCAGGTCTGGATCAGGTGGTTAATGCAGACCCCGGGATCCCTGTTCACCATGCCGGTCTGCAGCCAGAGGAATTCACGTTTGCGGAAGCATTAAAGGCGCAGGGGTACGCCTCCGGAATCATGGGGAAATGGCATCTGGGATATCATGTGAAGTACAACCCGATTCACCAGGGATTTGCTGCCTTCCATGGCTTTGTCAGCGGTAATATTGATTACGTTTCCCATCTTGATCGCGTGAATACACCGGACTGGTGGAATGGCACACAACTGCAGGATGAACCCGGGTATTCCACACACCTGATCACTCAGCACGCGCTCAGCTTTATCGACCAGCACAAAGCCGGCCCATTCTGCCTTTATGTTGCTCACGAAGCAGTCCATGCCCCCTGGCAGGCTCCGGGAGACCCGGCTCAGCGCGGCCCCACCGCCAGCAGCAAGGAGGAGCCATCACCTCGGGCAGAGACATTTCACGCCATGATGTCCGCGCTGGATGACGGGGTGGGCCAGATCGTTGCACGTCTGCAACACCATGGTCTGACGGATCATACCCTGGTGTTCTTTCTTTCTGATAATGGTCCCGCAGGCGGTTCAGCCGGCCCGCTGCGTGGTCGCAAAGGCAGCGACTGGGAGGGCGGTCATCGCGTGCCAGCAATCGCCAGCTGGCCAGGAAGAATTCCGCCCGGCACAATCTCCCGCCAGCTGGCAATCAGTCTGGACCTGATGCCGACAATGCTGGAATTCGCGAATATCGCAGCCCCCGTCGATCGGCCTCTTGATGGCATCAGCCTGGCAGCAACCCTGTTGAACAGAAGAGAACCGATGAATCGTCAGCTGTTCTGGAATCACAAGGCGATGCGTGATGGACCGTGGAAACTGATTCTCGGTGGCAAGGGCACGCGAGCAGACAGTATCGGTCTGTACAACCTTGCAGATGATCTCGCTGAGTCTGTCAATCTTGCTCAAGCGGAGCCAGCACGAGTTGCTGCCATGCAGAGAGCTCTGCAGGAATGGACGGCAGATGTCACCAGCAACGTAACATCACAGCCCGATGAACTCGCAGTTCGCCGACAGCAGAAATCAAAAGATTGATCCCCAAAGTTGCGGGCTGCATATCACTCCCGCTTGCGTTCATGCAAAGGACGGTCGGATGTCGGAAATCGAGGAACTTCAGCAACAGATCCGAGCGTTCCGTGATCAACGCGACTGGATGCAGTTTCATTCACCTCGCAACCTCGCAGTTTCAATCTCCCTGGAAGCTTCTGAACTTCTGGAGCACTTTCAGTGGATTACTGATGAAAAAAGCAGTGAGCAGGTTGCTGAAGAACGCAAAGACCGGATCGCGACCGAGATCGCCGACGTCGCAATCTATCTGCTGGAACTGAGCGACAACCTTGGGATCGATCTCAGGCAGGCAATTGAAGCGAAACTGCAGCACAACGCTGAGAAGTACCCGGTAGAAAAAGCCCGCGGCAGTTCGCTCAAATACACCGAATTACAATAGCCGGCATCACTCTTCAGTGCCGGCCGGCAGAGACACCTGTGTCGGCGACATCAGATATGCCAGCAGATCACGCACCTGTTGCTGCGACAGACTCTGCAACAATCCATCCGGCATTGCGGAGAGTGCCGTCGGCTCAATCTCATCGATGTCCTCTGCTGCCAGCACCAGACGTTCCTGAGGCGTTCGCAGAATCACACGCTCCTCGTCACGGGACACCACCAGACCGTTCAGAACGCGCCCATCCGCCAGAATGACCACCGACATACGATACTCGCGGGAGACCAGCGCTGATGGATCCACAATGTTGCTCAGCAGATAGTCGAGGCTGCTGCGCTGAGCGCCCGTCAGATCCGGACCAACCTGCTGACCTGTTCCGTACAGCTGGTGACACTGGCTGCAGTTTCTGGCGAATACCAGCCGTCCGGCTGAACGATCTGCTGCCTGTAGCTCCTGATCTGTGAACTGCGTGCGCAGCGATGCAATCAGTTTCAGGCGATCTTCCGGTGAATCTCTGAGTTCCCCCCACGTCTGCCGCAGAATCTGATTTAACTCCTCGTCCCGGTGGCTCAGCAGCTGCCTCACGTGTGCGACCGAAAGATCGCTGGCAACAATTTCCTGCCTGGCAATCTGCTGCAGGAGCAACCGTGCGGAAGCAGGCCGAGCCGAAAGAATCTCCAGCACAGTGCCTCGATCGGCCGTCGCAAAGTGCGAGTAATGTGAAAGCAGCAGTGGGGCAGCATCATCGCCCGCCGCAGCCGATAATCCCCGCGCAGCACTGGCGTTCAGGTGTTTCACGCCCAGCACCTGCTCACACAGTTCTTTCAGTCCGGAAGCATCAGCGGTGATCATGGACTGCAGGGCAGTGATGCGCTGCGGCATTGCTGCAGATGGGTCCAGTACAATCTGACGCAGTTCCTGCATCGCGCGAGAATCTCCCAGCAGACTTCCCAGCTCCCGAATAACCGCACGCGACAGTTCGGAGTCGGCAGCGTCAGCGAACTTCCCCCACGCCGTAGGTGCTGACACACGTCTTCTGCCCCGCCAGGCATCCTGCATGCCCAGCAGTACTGCATTCTGCTGCTCTGCAGGAAACACGACAGCTTCCTGCAACAGATGATCCAGCTGCGAATCTGACTCCGCAGCCAGATAGCG
>JALRDR010000567.1 GCA_023262145.1 Planctomycetaceae bacterium
TCGCTTCCCGGCTGAGGTGTGGGTCAGGAATTCCAGAGCAGTCACAAAACTGGTGATCACAGAGAAACCGGTAGTTTCCGTGGAGGTCGACCCGCACCTTGAAACAGCAGATGCCGACCGCTCCAACAATCACTTTCCGCCAGTCATTCAGAAAAGCAGATTTCGCCTGTTCAAGGACCAGAAATCACGCAATCCAATGCAGAAAGCAGGACTTGGAAAGTCCGAAGAAAAAGCGGAGCAGGAGGAGAGTAAATAATGCGTTTCCTGCTCCTGCTGGCAATCGCCCTGCTGCCGCATCCATACGGCTCTGCGGCCGAACATCCTTTTCATGCGACCGTGGCAGAAATGGACTGGAACCCCGCTGCTGACTGCCTCGAAATTGCTCTCTGTATGCCGGCAGCCGTAGTTGAGGACGAGCTATCCCGACTGCAGGGCAAGCGAGTCAGCCTCGATCGATCAGCCGATGCAGAATCCCTTCTGCAGCACTACATCGGCAGCAAAATGGGGATCTCAACTCAGACTAGACAGTGGTCACTGAAGTGGGTTGGCGCGGAGCTGGAGGAAGCAGAAGTCTGGTCGTATTTTGAGCTCCGGCCGCAGCCGCAGGATGGTGCTTCAGTCAGCAGCAGCCTGGCCGTCGGAGCCGATCCTGAGCACACATGGATTACCTGCCGCCTGCTGGAGAATCGCCCCGGGCAGGTTAACCTGATGACACTGTCGGCTGGGGGAAAAAACTCCTTGCTGCATTTCTCAGAAAACCATGTCCGCACCACTCTGAGCTTTTTACCGCAGCAGTCAACCGCTGCTGCGCCGATTCTGACCGACTGACTCAGACCTGCCGCACAGGCTGTTCGCCCGGAAGCACCAGGACTGGAAATCTGCACCACTCGCGCAGAGCCGCAGCGGCACTGCTGTTGTCGACAAATATCGTCAGGTCATCAGAACCAAACGTCTGCAGGGAAAGATCACCGCAAAGTCGCCATTCCCGCTCAGCTACTGTGTCCAGCACCGCACTGCGGACTCGACGCTGAAACCACGGACGCCTTGCTGCCGGGAATTCCAGCCACGACTGTTCATCTGCATAACTGACCGGAGCTGCCCCAAGCTGCAGGAGCACTGTTTTGCGTAAGGCAACACCCCACGGCTCAAAGTCGTATCGACGACGATGCCTGCGATACACACGACGACCTCGAAATTCATGCAGCGGTACTTCGCTGAACGAAATCACGGAGCTTCCACCCCTGATCGCCAGTGCTGATGACCGCAGCAACTCCTCTCGCAGAATTCTTTGCAGTGTGCTGAATGCAGAATGATCGGCGGATGCGTCAAGCAGAATTGCATCATGGTACTGCGTTTCTGATTCACCCGGCCATGGCCCACGGAATTCTCTGGTCCAGTGAACCAGCCATTTGTCCGGTTCCTGAAGCGGCCCGTCCGCTGGCATGGATGGAGCGTCCCCGGGGAGACGCTGTAACCTTACCCCTACGGACCGTTCTGCCGTCGATGAAGCACACTGTGGTGGATCGCTGACGGTGATCTGTTTGCCCTGAGCAAACTGCAGCAATCGTGAGGCGGTCAGCATACGCTGAACATGACCACCACGGCGAACCTGCAGAAGATGAACTCGCTCCGCCAGCGCGAACAGAACCCGATCGTGCATGGGCACATTGCGGAGTTCTTCATGAAGTCCGCCCAGCGGGCCTTCCGCAGGGACTGCAAGAAAACCGCCGTTTTCTGCTGCGGTGTCTGACCGCAGTGAATCTGAGACGGCCAGAGTCTGACAGGCCGTCTGCCACAGTGGATGAGCAGTGTGCCCCGATTTGACAGTGTGCCCCGATTTGACAGTGTGCCCGCAGAGCTCATCGAACAGCAGAATCTTCACTGCCGGGATTCGATGCAGCCTGCATGCCCGCTGCAGCAGACGATGACCAGCGCACGAGTCATGGATCAGAACAGCAGCATCCGGCGGCAACGAACGCAGTAACGACTGTAATTTCGCTGCCCATTGTGCCAGTAACGGCGTGCGCCGGGGAAGTCGTGAAGACAACACCGCGACAAGCTGGAAACCACGCGCTGAGGGGGATAAATACATCTGCTTCACACCCAGCCATGGGATCAGGTCCGAACTGAGTTGCCGAAAACCGGAGTCGATTGCCACGGTTGCGTTCTTTCTGGAGTGCAGTCAGCTGAACAGGAACCGATTATCTGGACGACACGCCCGAAATACGAGGGTGTTTTTTGTTTCCACCCTTACGATAAACCTGAATCCGGTTCCAGGCCTGCACAATCCGAATAACCACTGGAATCGGGTCAGCAGCAGAACCTGCAGACCGAGGTATCCGATCCGGGAATAGCACCGTTCCGCCCGGTTTCATGGCATCCAGGCTGCAGCCTGCTGTTACAATTTGAGCAGCGTCTGCCGGCAATCTGCGGTTTGGCGAATTTGCTGGATTCTTCCACAAATTCAGTCGATCAAGCAGCAGTTCAGCAGCATGCTGACCAACCGCCATGCTCCCGTTCCGATACGGGTTCGGCAACCCCACCTCACCTGACCTCCCCGCCCCTGCCTTCCATCAGAATTCGACCCCACGGTCGAACTCCCTCCGATTCCAGTGACTGCTTACTCCCGCACATCGCTTCAGCGCGTGCTGAAGCCACGAGTGATTTTCGTGCTGCTGATGGTATTTCTGTCTGCAGGGGTCGCTTTTCTGCGCGCCCAGCAGAACGGCTCAACAGCGGCATTACACATGGTACGGAACTCCCGCTTTCAGCTTTGTGAGGAAGCAACAGGGACGATTGAGCCGATCCGATCAACAGTAGTGCAGTCTGAGTGTCTGTGGACGGTTGAGATTCTCAGCTTGTTGGCAGAGGGCACAGAGGTCCGCAAGGGAGATGTCGTGTGCATCCTGGACTCGTCAGAGATCGAGGAGTTTCTACGTGCTCGCGAGGTGTACCTGATCAATGCAAACGCTCGCCTCACTCGATCCATAAATGACCTCGAGCTTCAGGAATCTCGTTCGGAGCGTAAGCTTGCTGCCGCCCGGTTTTCGCTCGACAGTGCAGAAATGAATCTGAAGGAATACGAGGAGGGAACGTGGCCGAATCAGATCAGTGATCTGAATCGCGATCTGCAGATCAGCAGAGATCGCGCATCTACAGCCACTGACGAAGTGGAGTTCATGTACGGCATGTGGATGCGAGGAATGGCTAACCATACTCAGGTGATGGAAGCGGAACTTGATCGCACCGCCCGCACACAGCAACTGCGACGTCTGGAAGGTCGCAAGTATCTGCTGGAGGAATATACAAACCCGGTAACGACCCGTAAGCTGAACTACCAGGCCAGCACCCTCCGGCTCAATCAGGAGCGGACAGAGCTGAGCAACTCGCTGATGGAAACTCGTGCACGCATGCAGATACTCACCGATCAGCGGCGTGTGGACATCTATGAACGTTACGCTCGAACCGCCCGTGAGAGCATTGAAGCCTGCACGATTCGTGCCCCCTGTGACGGGAAGGTGCTTTACGCCAATACCTGGTATGAACGCAGCCGCGGTCACAATCCGATTGAGACAGGTCGCTCCGTTTATCGTACTCAGCCCATCTTTCAGGTTCCTGATGAGTCTGAACTGAAGGTCCAGTTCCCGATTCACGAAACGCTGATCAGCCGGATTGGAAAAGGAATGACCGTGGATGTCTTCGTCGCGGGCTACGATGACCAGCCGCTGCAGGCTACCGTTCGAGAAATCTCCGCATACCCTCGTTCAAGAGACGTCAACGGCTCCCGCATTCGGGAGTTTGTTCTTGATGCGGTGCTGCACCTGAACGATGAACAGCGGGAGTGGGTGCATTCACAAATGCAATCAACGGTTCGGGTTCCACTTTGCACCCACGAAAGCACCATTGTAATTCCGCGAACGGCAATACTTCGGGACGGCACAACGCCATCAGTGCTGCTGCAGCGCCCGGGAGCAAAAAATCCGCTCCGCATAGCTGTCAGACCGGGCGAAGTCAGCGGAGATGATGTTCGCATTCTGGACGGACTCCGAGAAGGCGATCAGATCATCAGCGATGCAGCCGAATGGCTCCGGAACAGCAAATCCTGACCCGGTTCCGTTCAGTGAATATCGACAAGCACATCTCCCAGGACTTCAAACCGCGGTTCGATTCCCAGCCCCGGTGCAGCAGACGCCTTCATGAATCCGTCAACTCGCTGCGGGGCACCTACTGCGTTGCTGACCGTGACATAGCTGTTGAAATCCGTACTGGTGAACCGGAATTCTTCCGGAGTACTGTGGGCCAGATGTGAGATTGCAGCGGTAGTGATATCTCCACCCCAGCTGTCTTCCAGCGTCATGGCGATCCCCATGCTCACGCAGAGATCGCGCAGCTGTCGAGTTCTTGTCAGACCTCCCAGCTTGCTGATCTTCAGATTGACAGCATCCATGGCCAGATCACCACGAGCCCGCAGCAGCATCTGCAGGCTGTCAATATTCTCATCCAGAATGAATGCGTGATCCGTCTGCCGACGTACTGCAAGACACTCTTCATATGTCTGGCACGGCTGCTCGATATAGACATCCAGATCTCGTACTGCCCGCACAACTCGCACCGCTTCGTGTTGCGTCCAGCCGGTGTTCGCATCCGCCACCAGACGATCACCGGGCCCCAGCATGGCGCGAACGGCATGAATTCGCTCAATATCCACATCGGGATCACCACCCACCTTCAGCTGAAAACGCGTATAACCTTCCGCCTTGTACCCCTGGACCTTGCGCGACATTTCTTCCGGTGACTCCTGAGAAATCGCTCGATACAGCCGCACCTGCTCACCAAATCGGCCCCCCAGCAAAGTACATACCGGCAGCCCGGTAATGCGCCCCAGCAGATCCCAGCAGGCAATATCGATTCCTGATTTGACGTAAGGATGCCCCTTGAGCGCCGCATCCATCCGCTCGTTCAGCACATTGATATCGCGGGGATCCATCCCAATCAGATGCGGCCCCAGTTCCTGCAGACCTGCACGAACACCGGCGGCATATGCGGGCAGGTAAAACGGTCCCAGTGGGCACACCTCACCGTATCCCACCAGACCTTCATCCGTCTCAACACCCACAACAGTACTGTCGAAGACAGTTACCGACTTTCCCCCGGACCATTTGTAGGATCCTTCTCCCAGGGGCAGTTCGACACGATGAGCAAAGATACGACGAATCTTCATGTGTTTATTTCCTGGTATCTGTACCGACACGACGTTGCAGCCAGTGCAGAAAAACTTCAGCGACATTGATTCTGCAGGCCTGCTGCAGTCCTTTCCACCCGGGAACCGCATTCACCTCAATGACCAGCGGCTCACCATCGTCATCATACATCAGATCCACACCCGCAAATACTGATTGCGTCACCTGAGCCGCATGTTCTGCAAGCTCACGCTCACGCTCAGAGGGCTCATAAGCGATCGCGGTGCCTGCGCAGGCCAGATTAGCACGAAATTCACCAGCATCCGGAATTCGTCGGATCGCTCCCAGTAACTGACCATCCAGCAACAGCAGTCGCAGATCGCCATTCGTGGTCTCCAGGCATCGCTGCAGGTACAGTACGCTGCCCAGACGAGTAAGTGTGCGAAAGACGCGAACTGCGATCTCCTCCTCACAGACGCGAACGATTCCTCGCCCTTCAGATCCGAAGAGCGGCTTCACAAGCACATCTCTCCCCAGCTCTGACCAGGCAGCCATCGCTCGCTCAAACGATTCACAAACAACCGTATTCGGAACCGGAATACCTGACAGCGCAAGCCGTTGTGTGGTGAGCGCCTTATCGACAGCACATTCCAGTGCCTTCGGAGGATTGACGACGGCTATTCCCCGCGCCTCCAGTGCAGCCAGCAGATCCATGCGCCACACAACCTGCTCCAGTGTTCCCGGGGGCATGGTGCGAACAACCACCGCGTCAAGCTGCTCTGGTTCACAGATCTCCGACCCGATAATCAGCCTGCCATCGGAGACAGCAAGATTCAGCTGATCAAAGGCAATGATGTGCGGTGTATGTCCAAGCTTCGTTGCTGTTGCCGCAAGCAACTGCACGTAGCTCCCGGCTGGATCTCCGACAATGGCGATTTGCATCTCAACGCCCTCGCATCGGCCTGCAGCCGCCGCTATGCACAGCAGAAAGAAGGCTTCAGGAACGCCGGCGCTCACGAGCCAGCGGCAATAACAACTGTGCCAGCAGAAAAAAGACCATCGGTCCCAGCCACACAATTCTTGCGGTAAACCAGAACCATGCCGGAAGTTCGACGAGCTGACCAATAATCAGCCAGACCATCATCCCGATCAGCATCCATGTCAGCACCAGACAGCCAATCGCCGTCATCTGGCTCTTGAACAGACTACGCTCCGAACCGGAATCAAAGTGAACGTCCACTGTGCGTCGTCGTCGCAGTGATTTTGCGGCAGCTTCCATCAGCTCCAGTGTCACCGAACACTGCCCGAGCATCTCTCGAGCAGCCTGCCGATCGGCTCCGGCCAGTACAAGCCAGTGGAGGAAATCCGGCGGTCCAGCCGGGTATTTCTGTTCCACGCCTTCTGCATTCACGAGCGAGAGAACATCTTCCTCCTCGCTGTGAGCAGATTCTGCGGCAGTCAGCGTCAGAGTCGCAGCGGGAAGTCGAATATCCGCTTCCGCATGGGTTCCCAGAGTCACCAGCCGACGCAGCAATCTGCCATCAGGCAGTGTTGAATCCAGCACCGTTACCTGAGAGTAAGCAAAGCCTGCTGCACACAGGCAGTCAATCCCTTCTCGCATTGCCCTGGTGAGGCTCTCGGTATCAACGGCAGAAACGGTCCGTGACAGACTCAGCTGGCGAACCTGCTGCGGATCCAGATGCTCCAGACTGCCGACATCCCGTAGCTGCCAGCGGCCATTCACTGGAATCACAGACATCTGTGATTCGTCCTGAATCAGCTGCAGTTCAAACGCCAGCGCTGGAAATACGCCGCTGTCCGGCAGCATCACGGCCACATGCTTGTCGGCCTGCACTGCAGCACGTGTCAGCCGCAGAATTTCATCGCAGTCGTCCAGTGCCAGGACAATCACGTGCAGATCTGATTCCGGAAGCAGATGCTCAGCACTGTCCACGACCGGTACAGAAAGCCCGGCCGCGGTCAGTTCGTCCAGGAGTCGACCTGCCGGAAGACAGGCAAACAACCGATGCTCCGCTGAGTCCAGCAACTGCCGCAACAGAGCGAGCGCTGCGGGATTCGATCCGATGACTGCGAAGTTCATTATCCCCGGCACCTTTCAGAAGTCATGCAGCACCGAGACCAGCCATACGTCGCCAGGCGCTCATCTGACCCAGATGCATCATCATGTGACCGCCGCAGTAAAAGGCGTGCATGGACCCCAGTGACGGAAACAGCTCGGAAAGCCTGCCTGGATTCGGGTTTGGCTGATCAAATACAGCATCATCCGCAGCCCGTAATGCAGCACTGGCGGCGCGATAACCTTCCTGAAACACGCGAATCACCTCGGCCATTTCCGGGTAAACTGAACCATCAGTGTCATCCTGACAGGTCGCAGCCTGAGAAAACACTGTCTCAAACCCTTCCGGAAGTGACACTGCTTCGAGTCCCAGATCCCGCAGAATGCGTGGTGCGTAGATTGCCAGATGCCCGTAAATAAATGCCGGATGATTTGATTCAATCGGGCTTCCCGATGGTGCTGCCAGGCGAGCAAACTGAGCGGCAGAAACATCCTTCAACAGACGCTCACCATAACCAAGGCAAAGATCGAGGGAATCTGCAATGATGTTTCCCAGAGAACGACTCATTTTTGTCTCCTGAAGAGCAGGGCAGGAGTGCTGCCCTGGACCTGTAACACGACCGGGCTCACCGGCTCTGCTGCCTGCCAATACCCGGTGAGCGGAACCATGCTCTCGATTGTAGACAGCAGGAGATTGATGCCGAGTCATGCAGGACTGCGAAGTGATGAAAATTCTGCCCTTCCGAACTCTGGATCAGTCCCCTCGCAGCAATTCAACATCGCCATGCTGGATGCTGAGCACCGATTCTTCAGCTGCGGCAGCCGCCATTGTCGGAAATCCCGCAGTGACACCTCACCCCAGAATTGGCACACATGTGGATCCGCACTAGATTAATGAGTGAGGGAGATCCACAGAGCTTCCGTCAGGGCATGCTGGCTCAGCCTGCAGACAACGGAACCACGTTGCGTCTTCCGGCTGTGGCCCCTCCAGGGGCGTTTCCTGTTCCCCGGACCAGTCACAGACCGTATGTTCTCAACTGTGCCTCACGAAACGTGCCGGACCTGCCAGGTGCTCGCCAGCCGGCAGCCCTGAGCAATTCTGCAGATCGTTGAGTGTCGCCCGACTCTTTGTCCGCTGAATCATTGTAAGAAGACCCGTATGCTGGATCTTTTCCTGCTTGCAGATGTCAACCTTGGCTTCTGGGGCCAGACATTCAACTCGCACGACATCGTAGTCATCCTGCTGCTCGTACTGCTGGAGGGCATGCTCTCCATCGATAATGCACTCGTCCTGGGCCTGCTGGCAAAACGTGTGCCCAAACCGCTGCAGAAGCGAGCACTCACCTATGGCCTTGTCGGTGCCTTCGTATTCCGCATCATCGCCGTTGCTGCAGCCTCCTTTCTGCTCAAATGGAAGGTCGTGAAGCTGATTGGTGGGGCCTACCTGGTCTACATCGCAGTAAAACATCTGTTCTTTGAATCCACCGAAGAACATTCTGAAGTGATCACCGCTGATGAACAGGGAGCAGCAGTTCTGCGAGATGCAGAGACCGGAGAGCCGCTCACAGCGGACCAGGAACTTGAAGAAATCAAAGAGCGAGTTTCCCTCCCTGTCCCGGATCAGCGGATTGTGCCTGATCAGCAGTTCTGGCTGACCGTTCTGGTCATCGAACTCACTGACATTGCTTTCGCTGTCGATTCAATTCTTGCCGCAATCGCTCTCGTCGGTCCACCACCTGAAGGAACACCAGTTTCAGCAACACATCATCCCAAACTCTGGGTTGTGATTGCCGGAGGTCTGCTGGGGCTGATGCTGATGCGAATCGCAGCTGTTCTGTTCATCAGGCTGCTGGAGAAATTTCCTCGCTTTGAAACCTCCGCGTACCTGCTGGTGACGGTGATTGGTGTCAAACTGCTGGTGGACTGGGGCTTCAATACCGAGGCTGAGCCTCATCGCATCAACTTCCATGATTATACGCACATTGAATTCTGGATCTTCTGGCTCAGCATGGCTGTCTCACTCGCCGTCGGATTCATCCCGCAGAAGAGTAGCTCCGGGAAGGCTGCTGAGTCCTGATTTCATTCCCGATTGAATCGGAACGTGGTTGAGTGAAGCTAAGGCGACTTCCTGAAGATTTCCAGGTCACGGAACTGACCACCGTGGCGCCATCCGCTGGCGCGTGGACACTGTATCGGCTGCGAAAGATCTCCATCGGTACACCGGAAGCTATTGCTGCGATCTGTCGACAATGGAATCTTCCCCGTAACAGAATCAGTTACGCAGGACTCAAGGATCGCCACGCCGTAACGGAGCAGTATCTGTCGATTCGAAATGGTCCCCGGCAGTCGCTGATCCGCGAATCACTTCAGCTGCAGTACCTGGGGCAGATTCCGCGGGCGATAACTGCGGCTGAGATTACGGGCAACCATTTTCGCATTGTGGTGCGCAATCTCGTTGCAGCAGACGCAGATCTGGCTGTTGCCAGGGCACAGTCGCTCATCGCAGCCGGCCTGCCCAATTACTTCGACGATCAGCGATTTGGTTCGCTCGGATTCTCCGGAGAATGGATTGCAAAGCACTGGTGCCTGAAGAACTGGGAACGTGCACTCTGGCTTGCTCTGGCCGACCTGCATCCGGATGATTCCGCAGCAGAGAAGCAGCAGAAGCAACTGTTAAGTAAGCACTGGGGGCAATGGCCCGAGTGCCAGAAGCTGCTGGATCGCTCCCATCGTCGCTCCATCATCACCTATCTGGCCGATAAAGTGCGCGCGGGCAAGGCCCCGGACTTCCGCGGAGCTCTGGCCCGAATCAACTCCGATCTCCGCGGTCTTTACCTGTCCGCCTTTCAGTCCGCTCTCTGGAATCGAGTTGCCTCGGGTGTCGTCGCAGCCGCGCTTCCCGAGAAGCAAAGACGAATGATCACTCTGCAGAGCGGTCCTGCCGTATTTCCTCACAAAGCAGATGCAGCGGTACTGCAGCAGGCCGAAATCAGTATTTCGCTGCCTTCAGCGCGCTCCCCTGTACCACCCGGTTTGCCGGGGCAGATTCTTCATCAGGTTCTGGCCGAAGAGCAGATCCCACTGCACCTGATCCGCATTACCAGCCCAAGGGATCGCTTCTTCTCCCGCGCGATGCGATCAGTCATCGTACGCCCGCAGCACCTGCAGGTTTCTACGCAGGCGGATGACCTGTATGCCGGGCGCTGCCTGCTGCAGCTGGAATTCGACCTGCCTTCCGGAAGCTACGCCACAATGCTGGTTCGCAGTCTGCTTGATTCACCCCGGTTGGACACGGAGACTGATGCTGATTCCTGTTTTTGCTGATCAGGGCTGCTGAGAGGTATCCATTCATCGCCCCTGCGGTTGCTTCGCCGCGACCGATGCCACAGAATTGAATGTCTCACACGGCTGACTGTCCCGACTGCAGCAGCAGCATTCTGATGCGAATCACAGCATTGAATTCCTGATGAGCAAATTCGCCACACGTCTGAATCGAGCTTCCGCAAGGTTGCTGAATACCGGGCACCAGCACATTCCGGTGCCCTTTGAAATTCACTGCAGCTGCGGGAATCGACTTTCCGGGCTCAGGCGAAACACCGCTCAGCTGAGCTCCTGCAGCAGTTGTAAACGCAGCTTCTACGTACTCCCTGTCAACACCTACCCGACAACTGGTCGTGTCCCCAGCCACGTTTCAGACAAGGGTCTGGCCGGGCGCAGCGTTGCTGCACTCAGGGAGTTGCTGGGAATCTCAACGGTCGCCGCAGTAACTCCGATCTCTCGCCGGCCAGCGTCGCAGACTTCCCCGGCGAAAATTGCGACTGTCGACACTGCTCCCGAATCCGCCATTAACACTCCGGAACGGTCGGGGCAGTCAGACAATACGACGAAGGACGAGCAGAACCAGGCACCTCTCGCTCGACAGAAATCAGAATCCGCCAGACTGCAGCGACCAGCAGTCCCCCTGATGCAGCGGATACGACGGGTTTTTTCTCCCGTTCGCATCATTGCCTTCTCAACAATTCTGCTCCTGGGAACAACAATCTGGTGGATGATCCGTGAACGACAACATGAAGCAGCGATCCGCAACTGGCGAACCTGCATGGACGAAGTTCTGATCGCACTGGAGGAAGAAGACCCTGCTCGACTTCGCGAATTCCTGCCGCTGGCAGTCAATGCAGCCGATACCCTGCAGCGTGATGACGAGGAAGCTGCTCTGGTCCGCAGCCTGCATCAGCAGACCAGAGCACTTGCACAAATCTCCTCATATGATCTGATCGACCAGCTGGAGTCTCTGGGGACGGAGGATCCCGCTGTGTTGCAGCAGAAGGCCTCCCTGCTGCGAAAACAGTGGTTCCTGTTTCAGTCGCCACTTGCTGCCGGCAGCGATTCGAAGAGCGTGGTGCTGCGTCTGCCTCTGCAGTTTGGAACAGAACCTGTGCGACTCTCCGTACGCTCAGACATGCTTCGCGCCTACCTGCAGCAGGTAAAAACTCCTCAGGCATTATTCATGGCACCGATCTCATCAATTGACATTGATCCGGGGCCTCCGACACGGGCTGCTGTTGCACTTGACGGGGATCAGCTGGTGCTGCTCACGCTCGACTTTCTTGCTGCTGATGCCGGGTTTGACCCGAATGCAGATGCTGAACTGAAACAACTACTGTTGCAGCAGGCCGATTTCGTCGGCGTCAGGACCACAATGCCTACGCAGGACGCAGAGACTGCAGCCTCTGCTGCTGCTGAAGCGACTGGAGAAACATCCCGATGAGAATCTGCGTCACACGCCCCTGGGTACCACTGCTGATCCTGATCTGCTCAGCCCGCTCAACACCGCTGCTCGCTCAGGCAGTCACTGAAACAACCGCGCAGAAACTCGCTGCAATGAATGCCACAGAACGTGCAGCAGCAGTCGCAGAGAAACAACTGCTGCATCTGACTGTCCGCTTCGAAAGCCGCATCACCAACTCCTTCCGCTGCGAAAAACTGGACCTGATTTTTCGCCATCCAGGGACCATCCGTCTTCCTGATCGCATGCTCCGCGGCCAGAGAATTGACATCATTGGGCAGCTGCAGAAAGAGGCCAATCGCTTTTCATTTCGGATTCTGAGAATGCAGAGCAGCGATACCGACGTTGAACTCATTCGACAACAGATTCGCGATCTCCGCGGAGAATCCCCCGAAGAGATGCTGCAGCTGGCCAGCAGATTCGCTGCGGAGGCAGAGTATTATGAAGACGATGCGCTGCGAGATGAGATCATTTCCGTGCGAACCGAAGCCGTGCGTCTGATCAGAAAAAGCTCCCCTGATAATCCCGATGCACTGAAACAGCTGATCAATCGTGGCGCAACACTCGGCGTAAGCTCTGATCTGATGACTCAGCTGGAATATGAATGGCTCGCCGCTTCACTGAAGCAGGACTCCCCCAATCTGGCAATACTGCAGTTCGCCGCACGGCAACTGAGCGGCTGGGATACTCCTTCAACGCCGTCGCAACAGATGCAGCAGCAGTTTGAGAAGAATCCGGCTGAGGTCTGGCAGAATTCCGACCAGAAGTCCCGCAGCAAGCTGCATCGCCTGCTGTATGTCAGAATTCGCTCTGAACTGCTGCGTAAGGAACTACAGAAAGATGGCAGCAATGGCCTCCGGATTGCCGCCACCGCTGCGCAGGAATTACCGGAAATGACCCAGCTCGCAGTGGACTTCCAGAACGCGGCAATCGGCTGGTTTGAAACGGATCTCGAACGACGTGAGCGAAAGGAACTGATTGAGTTCAGTGAAGAGTTGAATGCCGCCGAACGGACATCGGCAGCAATTCAGATCCGTGAACGCTGGCTCCGGAAACAGGAAGCCAGATTCGGCACATCATCACTCGCAGGACTGGTCCGCACTGCGGAAGAACACCTGTTTGTGGCTGAACAATGGCAGGATGAGACAGCTCTGAACCGCGGCGTACTGATGCTGAAGAATGCGTGGGATACTGCCGCCAGTGAATCGCCGGAAGACGCTTCCGCCATCGCAGAACGTCTCAAACTACTGGGCTGGGAACGCTTTCGGGATCGCTGGATGACTCGTCAGGAAATGAGCTCCATCCCGCAGAATGACCTCCAGCTGGCAGCACGGCAGGGTCGTGTGGTGGCCGGAATGAAGCGTGATCAGGTTCTGCTGATCCTTGGAAATCCCACCGGCATTGCCCGTGTTGGCAGCGCCAGCAGCATTCGCGAATTCTGGTCTTACCCGGAAGCTAGTCTGACGATCGTCATGAAGCGAAGCACCACGGAACAGGCGGAGCAGATGACGGTCACCGGAGTGACTCGCAGCGTACCCTGAGCGTTCTACCGTGATCGGGACACGCCCCTTCCTGTACTGCCCTGTTGTACTGCTCGCCGGGGTTCCTTGCCGGAGATTGCTTACCGTGCCATCGCCGTCTGCATCGCCTCACCCATGCCACCCGGACTGTCTGAGACAACAACATCGGCTTCTCTCAGTGCGGCCATCTTTTCAGCGGCCGTACCGCCACCACCGGAAATGATCGCCCCGGCATGCCCCATTCGTTTACCCGGAGGGGCCGTCTGGCCGGCGATGAATCCCGCGACAGGCTTGGTCACGGAGGATCTGATGTATTCCGCCGCTTCCTGCTCGGCATTGCCACCGATCTCACCAATCAGAAGAATTCCCTCCGTACCGGGGTCATCCTGGAACATCTTCAGCAATTCAATGTAATTGGTGCCATTAATCGGATCACCGCCAATCCCCACAGCAGTGCTCTGCCCAAGTCCCACACGCCCAAGTTGCCATGCAGCTTCGTACGTCAGCGTTCCGCTCTTGCTGATGATTCCGATCGTCCCCGGCCGATGGATATAGCCGGGCATGATACCGATTTTGGCGATCCCCGGCGTAATTACACCGGGGCAGTTCGGACCAATCAGTCGCGAAGACGATCGCTCAAGGCCACGGCGAACACGCAGCATATCCATTACAGGAATGCCCTCCGTGATGGCCACGATCAGTTCCATTCCGGCGTCGGCCGCTTCAAGGATCGCGTCAGCACAAAATGGAGGAGGAACAAACACCATCGACGTGTTTGCTCCCGTCTTTTCACGCGCCTCAATGACGGAATTAAACACAGGGAAATCATCAACCGTTGTGCCGCCCTTTCCGGGCGTCACCCCCCCGACAAACACATCAGCACCAGGCTGACACTCTGCTGCATATGCACGACACTGCTGAGCATGAAACAAACCGGTCTTTCCGGTAATACCCTGAGTGATTACGCGTGTGGATCTGGAAACAAGAATACTCATCGAATTGTCTTCACATCAAAACCCGGGGTGACTTTTCTGACGGCTGTCGACAGCAAATGAGGGCGTCAGACATTCAGTGACTGCACCACCTTTTCGGCAGCGTCAGTCAGATCAGTGGCGGTAATGATGTCCCGCCCGCTCGCCTCCAGCATCTGACGAGCCTGTTCAACATTCGTTCCTTCCAGACGCACCACCAGTGGCACATTGAACCCCACCTTCTCGTAGGCATTCAGCAACGCCGCAACAATGACATCGCAACGCATGATCCCGCCAAAGATATTCACCAGCACTGCCTGCACATTGCTGTCCGCCAGGATGATCCGAAACGCTTCTGTTACCTGTTCTTCACTGGCCCCACCACCTACGTCGAGGAAGTTTGCGGGTTCCCCACCATGCAGCTTGATCAGGTCCATGGTGCTCATCGCCAGCCCGGCACCGTTCACCAGACACCCGATATTGCCCTCAAGCTTGACATAACTCAGGCCTGTATCAGCAGCACGTACTTCCGCCGGATCCTCCTCAGAAAGATCTCGCAGTTCAACGAGATCCTTATGCCTGAACAGAGCATTGTCATCAAACGATACTTTTGCATCGAGTGCCACAAGCTGACCATCTGAAGTGACGATCAATGGGTTGATCTCGGTCATGCTGCAGTCAGCGTCGACAAAAAATCGACAGATCCGCGGCAGAAACTTTTCAGCACTGCGAACCGCAGCACCATCCAGTCCGAGCGCATAGGCCAGCTTGCGAGCCTGATACGGATACAGCCCGGCTGCAGCGTCAAAAGGCTCACTCAGAATCTTCTCGGGCGACTCATGGGCAACCTGTTCAATCTCCATGCCACCTTCAGATGACATGATCAGAACCGGCCCACCGACCTCGCGGTCCACCACAATGCCGAGGTAAAGTTCGCGAGCAATATCAAGTCCCTGCTCCACAAACAGCGTGTTCACCTGCTTGCCTTCGGAACCGGTCTGTATTGTGACAAGTGTGCTGCCAAGCATCCGCTCCGCGTTCTGCCGTGCTTCTTCAGCGGAACGAACGAGTACCACACCTCGCTGCTCCGGATATTCCTGGAATGTGCCCTTACCACGCCCACCGGCATGAATCTGAGATTTCACAACCGCGAGGCTGCCGCCAAGCGTCTCAAACGCCTGAGCTGCTTCGGCTGGTGTTCTGGCCACGATGCCTTCCGGAACCGCCACACCGGCGGCACGGAACAACTGCTTTCCCTGGTACTCGTGAATTTTCATGCTGGACCGTCAACTTCCGGCTGGGCAAAAAGGGTCACCGTATCACAGCTGAATTCAGCCGCCAGGACTGCATTCACAGGGATCTGGTGTGACCTGCGAAAAAAAGCTCTGTGCCACCATTCGGCCGGACGTTACGGAAACATGAACTCTGGAACGACCGCCGGGGCAGGGACACACACACGCCGCCCGGACAGGCGAACCTCTCCGCACCCGGGCAATACACCGTGCGGGATCTTAGCGACTACAACTCCTGCAGGCGACTCATGCACGGCCTTCGGTACGGAATTCCGAAGATCATTCAGCGGCGAGGCGGCCAGTTGGGCCTGCAAACTCAGCTGACAAACTGACCAAGGCAAAAAAGATGAGTTGTGGTATCAATGCTACCGCGAATATTGGCACTAACGATGAGTATGATCTGTGAGAAAATAATGAATAAATCAGGCATTACTCAATTCTTTCTTTGAAGGAATTGTGCACCTAGATAAAGTCCTGTAACGATCTTATAAAATAAACACCCACATTTTGAGTATTTTTATATGGCGAAATTACGAAAAGCTGTTTTTCCGGTTGCAGGGTTTGGGACTCGATTTCTTCCCGCGACCAAAGCCATGCCTAAAGAGCTTCTTCCCATCGTGGATAAACCGCTGATCCAATATGCGGCAGAAGAGGCCATCGCGGCAGGTATTGATACACTGATCTTTGTCACGGGTCGTAACAAACGCGCAATAGAAGACCATTTTGACAACAATCAAGAACTTGAGATGGCTTTGCGTGCTAAGGGCAAAGATGCACAAGCCGATATGGTTAAAAACATTCTGCCCGAGGGGGTCGAATGTATTTTTGTGCGTCAACCAGAGCAGCTAGGTCTTGGACATGCTGTGCTTTGTGCCGAACGCGCTGTTGGCAATGATCCCTTTGCGGTCTTGCTTGCGGATGATTTTCTTACATTTGAGGGAGCTGGCATCACAGCGGATCTTGCCCGCGCTTATGAAGCTTCGGGTAAAACGCAGCTAAGCGTTATGGAAGTGAATGGCCCCGATATTTCGAAATATGGTGTTGTTGTTCCCAACGGTGACCAGGGATGTGTGGCAGGCCTTGTGGAAAAGCCAGAAGCAGAAAAAGCGCCCTCAAACCTTGCGAGTATTGGACGCTATGTCTTGACCCCGGATATTTTTGATATTCTGCGTACACAGTCAGCTGGTGCAGGCGGGGAAATCCAATTGGCTGACGCCATAAATACTCAAGCGGCAAATAATGCTGTTCAGGCCGTTACTCTGAACGGACTTCGCTTTGATTGTGGTAGTGTGCGCGGATATTTGGATGCGATCATGCATGTTGCCGGCAGAAGAAATCCCTGATTTTTGCTGCGTCCCGCCGCTAAGGTTTCTATAAAACGCTGGACATAAAGGCGCGCGGCGCGCCAAAATTTGGTGATGGCGATGAGCAGTTTTATAGAATTGCCAACACTTAAGGTTCCCTGATCACAACGACGCGCAAATCGCCCTATACCTCCAACGGTTTTGAGTGAGCTATTCGCGCCAAGGACATAATCGACCTAAGGTTTCACAAATAGTTTTCGCTCAATATTGCACAAGGCTTCTGCGGCGCCGCTGTCCTTGATCAGAAGCGTTTCTGTGGTTTCCAATCCCCAGTCATCCATCCAAAGCCCCGGCATAAAATGGAACGTCATACCAGGTCTGAGTTCGGTTGTGTCCGTTGGTCTTATGGAATAGGTACGTTCCCCCCAGTCGGGCGGATAAGACAGGCCGATCGGATATCCACAGCGACCTTCTCGATGGATCCCGCTTTTGACCAGCTCCGCGTTTAATGCACGCGCCACATCTCCCGTGGTATTACCTGTGCGCGCGGCATCGATCCCCGCGCTTATCCCGGAGGCAAGCGCTTTGCTGGCATCCACCATTTTCTGATCTGGCTTGCCTAAAAACACGGTGCGGCAAAGCGGGGCGTGATAGCGGCGATAACATCCGGAGAGTTCAAAAAAGGTGCCCTCTCCGTGTTTTAAGACATCCCCGTTCCACGTCAGATGCGGCGCTGTCGCGTCCGCGCCGGATGGGGTGAGCGGTACGATTGCAGGATAATCGCCCCAAGCCTCTTTGGTTCCATAAAAGGCCGATTGCACGATATCGCCCACAAGTTCATTTTTGCGAATGCCCGGTTCCGCCTTTTCCAAAGCGAAACGCACAATTTTTTCGGAAATTGAGGCAGCTTTTCGGATAAAGGCAATCTCTTCGTTGGATTTTTCGGCCCTTTGCCAATTAACGAGCGCTGTCGCATCGACAAAATTGGCGTTTGGCATGTGCTCATTTAAAACGGCGTGGGCCTTTGCGGAGTAATAATAATTATCCATTTCGATACCAATACGGGCTGACCCATGACCCATGTCGATTAACCGTTTTGCTAGATCTTCCATTGGATGTTCATGCGGGTTTTGGACAAGGTGTTCTGAATATCCCGCAATCCTGTCCTCTTCCATCCAGACGGTCCTTCGTGCCCCCGCGGTATCTTGCATGCGTCCCCACCAGATGGGGTCAGTTCCGTGATCCAGGATTGCCCCCTGATGTACGTAAAACGACCAGCCATCATAGCCGGTCAGCCAAGCCTGATTGGATGGGTCTGTAGCAAAAAGCACGTCAATGCCCTCTGCCTCCATCGCAGCGCGGGTCTTTGCGATACGGCGGTCGTATTCAGACTTTGAAAAGGCTGCGTTTTGTAACGGCATAGATTTTCCTTTTGCAAAAAACATGTCTCACATGACGCGAGCATGACGCAGCTTGAAAAAAATAACAAAAGTTTTCCGCCATTTTATGTCGCTAACCGTGGTTGACTTTATAACGTTGCACAGGGCTAAGTACGTCTGCATCCTGAGATTTGGTATGCCAATGGTATTTTGCGTACCTTTGTTGAATTGATGAATGACAAACACACATGGCTTCGTAAAAAAGGATCGGGAAATATGTCACTTACCGCGAACTGGTCTTATCCAACCTCAATCAGATTTGGCGCAGGACGCATTCAAGAATTGGGTGACGCCTGTCTTGCTGCAGGGATCAAAAAACCTCTTTTGGTGACGGATCGGGGATTAGCCGATTTGCCGATAACAGAACGGGCGATGGATATTTTGCGACAAGGCGGTCTGAACCCCGCCAAATTTGCAGATGTTGATACGAATCCCAATGAAAAGAACTTGGACGCAGGGTTGGCGGTGTTTCGTGAAGGCGGGCATGATGGTGTTGTGGCCTTCGGTGGCGGGTCTGGATTGGACCTCGCCAAAATGGTGGCCTTTATGGCAGGACAATCACGTCCGGTTTGGGATTTCGAAGACATCGGGGATTGGTGGACGCGTGCTGATGCCGAAGCTATCTTTCCAATTGTCGCCGTTCCGACCACCGCGGGCACAGGTTCAGAAGTCGGACGCGCAAGCGTGATTACAAATTCCCAAACGCATGAGAAAAAGATCATTTTCCATCCCAAAGTGCTTCCCAGCGTGGTGATTTGTGACCCTGAACTGACAGTTGGCATGCCAAAGTTTATCACGGCAGGCACGGGTCTTGATGCCTTTGCCCATTGTGTTGAGGCATTTAGCTCTCCGCATTATCATCCTATGGGGCAGGGGATTGCAGTTGAGGGAATGAAGCTCGTTATTGAAAACCTGCCCAAAGCCTATGAAACTCCGGACGATCTGACTGCGCGCGCGCATATGATGTCTGCGGCTATGATGGGGGCGACGGCGTTTCAAAAGGGTCTTGGGGCAATCCATGCGCTTAGCCACCCGATCGGGGCGCATTACAACACACATCACGGCACAACGAATGCAGTGCTGATGCCTGCGGTCCTGAAATTGAACGCGCCAATGATCAAAGAACGTTTTGATAAAGTCAGCGGCTACCTCGGCCTCTCGGGCGGTTTTGAGGGATTTTGCGATTTTGTGGATAGCTTCAATGATGGGTTTTCCATTCCCAAGTCCCTATCGGGTCTTGGCGTTTCCAACCC
>JALRDR010000587.1 GCA_023262145.1 Planctomycetaceae bacterium
GCGGATAATCACACGGCTGTCCGGCATAGTCCACCGCAACGATTGCCTTCGTCCGCGGTGTCAGCAGTCGTTCCACCGAATCTGCACAGATCAGCAGCGTGTCCGGTCGAACGTCGGCAAACACCGGCGTTCCCCCCTGGTACACGACACTGTTGGCAGTCGCCGCAAACGTGAGTGTGGGAACAATCACTTCGTCCCCTGGCCCGATCTCCAGCGCCGCCATCATTGCGTGCAGCGCTGCAGTGCCGCTGTTTACTGCAACGGCATGGGCAGCACCCACGTAATCCGCCACGGCGCGTTCAAATTCCGCAACCTTCGGACCAGTGGTGAGCCATTCGGACTGCAGCACATCAACAACAGCTGCAATGTCCTCTTCGTCAATCTGCTGCCTGCCATAGGGAATCATGCGAATGCCACTCCTCTGGCACAACGCGTCTTCTGCCGATCGTACCGGATCCGCTTCCGGTCTGCATTTATCGGCCCTGCTCGTCGATCATGCCGCCTTACGTGCCGCAGCGTCCTCAGTGACCGCAGGACAGTGCGTCGCGATCAGCTGACGCAACTGAGTCACAGTCAGCCAGTCATGGTTGTTCTCACTGGAATAGTTGAACCCTTCGCTGCAGGGTCGCCCTGATTCCAGATAAGCCGGAGGCTTGCTGGTCCAGTACCGCAGAGTTGGCTGGATGACGTAGTGGTCGTCAAACTCCAGCGTCTGCCGCGCCTCGTCAGCAGGCACCATGCATTCGTGCAGCTTTTCGCCAGGCCGAATTCCAACAATCCTTGTCTGGCACTGGGGTGCCACCGCTTTGGCGATATCCAGAATAGTGGTGCTGGGTATCTTTGGAACAAACACCTCTCCGCCGGACATGCGTTCAAACGACTGCAGAACGAACTCCACACCCTGCTCCAGCGTGATAATAAATCGCGTCATGTCCGGAGACGTGATTGGCAGCACACCCTTGCTGCACTCCTTCTGGAAGAATGGCACCACCGATCCGTTCGAACCCAGCACATTGCCGTAACGAACCACAGCGAAACGAGTTCCATTTTCGCCAGCTAATGAATTGGCAGCGACAAACAACTTGTCGGAACACAGCTTCGTGGCACCATAAAGATTCACAGGAGCCGCTGCCTTGTCGGTGGACAGAGCAACCAGTTTCTTTACGCCCACGTCCAGACAGGCCTCGATCAGATTCTCCGCACCGCCGATGTTTGTGCGAATGCACTCCGTCGGATTGTATTCCGCTACGTCCACATGCTTCATCGCCGCAGCGTGGATGACGTAGTCAATTCCCTGCAGGGCGCGACGCAGTCGCGAAGGATCACGCACATCACCGACGAAATAACGGATCTGCGGATACTGCGCCGCCGGGAAATTATCCCGCGTCATCGTGACATGCTTTTGCTCGTCCCGACTGAATATTACCAGCCGCCGCGGAGGAGCGTGCCGGAAAAGATATTCGGCGCACTTCTTGCCAAACGAACCTGTGCCACCAGTAATGAGTACGTTGCTGCCTGCGAGAATCGACATAAAGCCTCCATGCTTTCGACAAAATCCGCCGGGATGATAGTCCGAGCAGGCGATTCCAGGAAAGCCGACTTTCTGACAGCAGAAAAACCCCCCAGCCTGCCCGTCCTTCACAGACCCCCAGCAACAGCATTCCGCAGACTGACGATGCCGCCCGGCAGACCGATCCACCTGTTCCCCACAGCGTCACACAGCCTCGCTCATTGCAGTCCAGGCAATCACCTGCGGCGACCAACCATCATCAGGGACATCCCGGGCACCGGCAGCACATGATCCGGATGCCGCAGGATCAGCCAGTTCGGGGTGATCAGCTCACGCCCTTGCGCAGCGGAGCATTCATTTCATGGAAGCTGTATCCGATGGGCTGGTCAGCTTCGATGGTCGCTGCGCGGCAGCCTGCCCCGCCGGAACTCTGAAGCACCATCGCACGCTGTACGCCGCTGAGCCCGACTGGCAGGACATCCTCACCCGAATCAGTCCGGACGCAATTCTGACTCGCGTCGCTGCACCACTACTCAGGGAAGTCTCTGCCGGCCCCGGCTGACGACTGCCCGCATCGATAGCGGTTGCGCAGTCCTGTTCCCTGCCACTGAGTCATGTCCAGCCACTGGTAGACCAAAGGCACCACAGCACTGCGGTGGAATTTCCCTGACGTTGTCATTCCGGCGAACGCCGCGGGGATACCCCCAAACCTGAACCACTCCGCATCAGCAGCGACTGTTCCATCACCACGTTCTGAGCACTCCGGCCGTCAGCAGCTGTATGCCCGATTTACTCTGCATCTCTGCGTTGGCGACGTAAGTCCAGCAGGAATGCGACAAAAGCGACTCCGATTCCGGCCACGCCCAGAAGCCACCACATGCCATGCTCCCGATGCCGGAAATACAAAACGTACCCCAGCCCGGCGAACGGAGTCACAGACAGCAGCAGAAGAAATCGTCTGGACCAGACTGAGGACTTATCAGGTTGTCCTTCCCGGATGCCTGATTCCTGGCCTGCACGCTGAATCAGTCTGCACCCCTGATTCTGTCCGCCGTCCGTGCTGTCTTCGCAAAGCCTGCTCTGCAACTGACCCTCGCCACGTGCTGTCAGCTCCTGAACAAGCTGCGTTGCAGCGGCAATCCGTTCATTCTGAAATGCTCGCAACTTCGCAGCAGCGTCCTGATCGCCCTGCCACAGACGAAGCGCCAACGGAACATCCGCAACATCCAGATAGTCATCGCCAATCTCAAGGCACGTATTCAGGAACATCCTGACGGCGTCAATCTGATCTTCGGTCAGATATGCCAGCAGTCGCACGATGTCCTCAGGATCGCAAAGTCGATAAATGGTGAAGTCTGCACTCATGGATTCGGATTCACGATACTTACGCAGTGCGAATCGCATATACGCCGGCAGATGAAATCTCAGGCCTGCTTCATCCATGAAACAAAGTACAGACGAGTACTGTTCAATATCCTCATCCGGTATCCGCTGCCAGTCATCAGACACATCCCGTCTGCGCGCAGCTGCACGTTCTTCATCCGTTCCATAGTCGTCGATAACGTCTGCCTCACGAAGTGATATACCGTCTTCCAGGAGCACATCGGCAAACGCGTCTGTGATCTGCCGCACCACGCTGTCGATTTGCGTTTCGCCCATGGTTCGACTTTCACTGACACAAGTTAAATCGTGTTGCCCCACAGGAGACTCTGCAGCACGGCATCTGCCGACGCTGCCCACCCCCTGCATTGCCACGTTACCAGCCGACCGGAAACTCCCGCAGGTTTCACCCACCTCTTCGGCACAATAAGCGGCTGGGACCCCGGACTCTGCACCGCAACAACTCGCAGCGGGACTTTCTCAGAACAGCATCTCGTTGGCAAAGGGAAAATACACGACACAGAAACAGACGTACGAAGATGACAAAAATCATGGGATCATTTCCGTCCGAGGCATCGCTGAGTCGCTCCCGCGGCAACCAATCGCTCCGCCCTCTCGCTCAGGTGGACTTCGTCTCACGTTCACCGCGCTCA
>JALRDR010000641.1 GCA_023262145.1 Planctomycetaceae bacterium
TCCATCTTCCGGAGTGATCACAAGACGCACTTTGCCTTTGGTTTCTTTACCAAATGAAACGTGTCCTGAGATCTCTGCGAGGATCGATGACTCTTTTGGCTTACGCGCTTCGAACAAGTCAGCAACACGCGGAAGACCACCGGTAATATCCCTAGTCTTCGATGATTCCTGGGGAATACGCGCTATAACTGAACCCGCTTCGATATTCGTTCCGTCTTCAAGTGAGACAAGTGCACCACCTGGCAACAAGAAGTGAGCGATCGGCTCATCAGTAATTGCAGCGCCTTCAGCGTAGAGGAAAATACCTGGCTTTAGGTCTTTACCCGCAGCAGGACGATCTTTCTCATCGATGATTTCGTAGTTCGCAAGACCTGTGAGTTCGTCCACCTTCGACCCGATATCCACCGAAGATTATTATGCGCTGGCTGGGGTCGTGGCCAGCAGTCAGCTGGATGAACGACCGCTGCTGGACGCTGAGACGACACAGCTGGTCATTGACGGCCGCAAGCAGCTGCAACAACTGCAGCAGCAGCTGCAGGCGAAGCCAGCTCCGGAAGGCAATGTACGGGATATGCTGGAGGAGCAGCTGGCTGCACTGCGGGCAGCGATACCTCAGCTGGACACTCCTTTTGCACATGTCCTGCGGGAAGCGACATTGCATGTGCTTCCGCAGGGGGAGGATATGACACGTCTGGAATATCGCGAGGGCGAAGCGATGGACCTGGAGGTGTTTCGTCGTGGCAACCCGGCAAATCGCGGCGACCTCGTGCCTCGACGTTTCCTGACAGTGCTGAGCGCCGGGGGGGAGGTGCCTCTTCGCGACGGCAGCGGTCGGCGACAGCTGGCTGATGCGATCCTTGAGCAGGGACAGGCGCTGACTGCTCGAGTTATTGTGAATCGGATCTGGGCGGAACATTTCGGCAGTGGACTGGTGCGTACAACCAGTGACTTTGGTCAACAGGGAGAGCGTCCTTCGCATCCGGAACTTCTGGATTATCTGGCCTGGCGTTTTGTGGAACAGGGTTGGGATCTGAAATGGCTGCATCGTCAGATTCTGCACAGTCGCGTCTGGCAGCAGGGTTCGTTCTGGCACGAGGCCGGCTCGACAACGGACCCGGACAACCGGCTCTTGTGGAGAAGTCCGCGGAGACAATTACCGTTTGAGATGTGGCGAGACGCTATGTTGTCCGTCAGTGGGCGACTTCAGCGTGAAGTTGGTGGTCCGGGGAAGACGATTGATACGCCGGATTTTTTCAGGCGATCGTTGTATTTGGTGGTTGATCGGGAGGAATTGCATCCGGTGCAACGGATACATGATTTTCCGGAAGCCAGTGCTCATTCACCGGTGCGCGTGCCGACGACAACGCCCTTGCAGCAGTTGTATCTGCTGAATTCAGACTGGGTGTTGCAGCGGACTCAGGATTTTGCCGCGCGCACGGCCGACCTGCCGGTGGATGACCGAGTGAGCAGGATCTGGATGTCTGCATGGGGCCGACCACCAACCGAGAGAGAGTTATCGCTGGCCCGCGAATTCGTAAAGGATGCAGCAGGGGATCCCGGCGAGGAACGCTGGCAGGATCTGATTCAGAGTGTGCTGAGCGCGAACGAGTTCTACTTCCTGAATTAGCTGCAGGCCACATTGTGCAGATCAGCTGGCACGTTGTTTGTACCGGCAGGAGTGGTTCAGCTGGTGACCGGGGTGCTGCAGAAATCGAAGAGGATGTCAGCCGCGAGTTGCAGCTGCCGTTCTTCGATCCATTCGTCCTTCGTATGTGCCTGGTCGATACTGCCGGGGCCAAAGACGACCGAGGGAATACCGATGGCGGCAAGGCGCGAAGCATGTGTTCCGAAGGGAACGCCGAGAATGCGATGCTGACCGTCGATGCGTCCCACTGAGGTCAGCAGTTTTGCAGAGAGACTGCCGTTGAGTTCATCACCCAGCGCGGGGCTTCTGCAGTAGGCGTCGCCATGGAGCAGAGGGTTCCTGCAGCGAGCAGCCAGCCAGTCGATGAGTTCCTGTCGAGCCAGCATTGGCTCTTCGCCGGGCAGGACACGACGATCAACATGGATTTCGCAGAAATCCGGGACCACATTGACACTGCTGCCACCATTGATCAGTCCCACGCTGAGTGTAGCGGGACCGCAGAGCTGATGGGCGGGGCGGGATGTGGGCAGTTCAGTGGCGTATTCCTGCAACAGCTGCAGGACATGGCCCATTTCGTAGATGGCGTTAATCCCCAGTGCGGGGCTGGAGCTGTGGCAGGCGCGTCCACTTGTACCGATGGTCCAGCGGACGGCTCCGCGATGAGCCACGACGAGGTCCAGTTCTGTGGGTTCAGCGATAATCGCGGCATCGGGGGCCTGCGGGCAGAGGGAGTATTGCCCGCTGCCGCTGGCCCAGGCATTTGCCAGGTGGTTGATTCCGATGCTGGTGGCTTCTTCATCGACCGACAATGAGAGAACAACGGTAGGCATTCCTGCTGGTCGTTCTTCATGAAGTCGGATGAAGGCGGTCAGCATGGATGCCATTCCACCTTTGACGTCACATGCGCCGCGTCCGCTGATCCGTCCGTTCTCATGGCAGGGATCAAAGGGGGGAATTGTCATGCCATCGACGGGAACTGTGTCCTGATGCACATCGAAGAGAACTGTCCCGCAGTTGCTGTCTCCATCGATGCGGGAAAGCAGGTTTGTCCGTCCGGGGGCCACTTCCACTGCTTCACAAGGCAGGTTGTGAGCAGTCAGAAACTCCTGCAGCCAACCGGAAAGCCGTGTCTCCAGAAACTGTTCCCCGGAAAGTGGACGACCCATTGGGTTGACACTGGGGATGGAAATGAGTGTCTTGAGC
>JALRDR010000685.1 GCA_023262145.1 Planctomycetaceae bacterium
GACATCCCGGAATTACGGCTGGTGACCGGAATTCCAAAGGATGTGGAACGAGTCATCACGAGTGGTGCACCGATACCAGAACTGATTCAGGGTGGCTATGGCTGAGGTGTGCAGGTCCGCATCAGTCGTTGCCTGAAGTTGACTTGTCATGCAGCGGCACAGAGAATTCCAGCTGCAGGCATTGTTGTTTTCCGTTTTTATGAATCTGTCACTGTTCAGAAGGTGAATTGATGTCCAGATCTTCCCATGTGTCACGACGTGGATTTGTGCAGGGGGCTGCAGCTCTTGGTGCTGGTGCCCTGTTCCTGAAGAATTCGGCTCACGCTGCCGGCTATACATCTCCGAATGAGCGCCCCGTATTTGCCACAATCGGGCTGCGAAATCAGGGCTGGGCAATTACCAGCAAGTCATTCCGGTTCGCCGACTTTGCGGCGATGGCAGACGTTGACGCCAGCGTACTTGGCGAGAACCTTGAGAAGGCCGAAAAGGCGCAGAAAAGAAAACCGGACGGCTACAAGGACTACCGGAAAATTCTGGAACGAGACGACATTGATGCTGTCATGATTGCAACACCTGACCACTGGCATACCAAGGTGGCAGTGGAAGCGATGTATGCCGGGAAGGATGTTTACTGCGAAAAACCGCTCACGCTGACTATTGCTGAAGGAAAGCTGATCGAAAAGGTGGTCAAGGAGACCGGCCGCGTGTTCCAGGTCGGGACAATGCAGCGCACCGAATCTGAGCAGCGATTCCTGCAGGCTGTTGCACTGGTCCATGCCGGACGTATCGGCACTGTGACAAAGGTGACCTGTGGCATCAATGGGATGGAAGCTTCTCCGGTCATTCCCGTCGCACCTGTTCCGGAAGGACTCGACTGGGATTTCTGGCTCGGACCGGCTCCGACGGTGCCCTACCGTTCGCTGCCGGAGATGCGAACGGGCTACGGCGGTGGCGTACCGCTGCACAGCAACTGCCACTACGCGTTTCGTAACTGGCATGAGTATTCCGGTGGCAAGCTGACCGACTGGGGGGCACACCACGTGGATATTGCCTGTTGGGCCCTCGGGGCGACAGAAACAGGCCCATCAATGGTTACGCCACTGGAGTATCAACTTCCGGTGGCATACAAGGACGGGCATCCCACCGTGGCGGATCAGTACAACGCTGCGACGTCATTCCGAATTCAGGCCGCGATGCCGAACGATGTGGAAATGATCATCACCAGCGAAGGTGATAATGGAATACTGTTTGAGGGTACTGAAGGTCGGTTCTTCGTGAATCGCGGCAAGATTACCGGCAAGCCGGTGGAGGATCTGGCGTCGAATCCGCTGCCGGAAGGTGCCATCGAAAAGGTATACGGCGGTCCGGTGAGTGCGAATCACACTGCAAACTTCATTGAAGGCATGAAGACGCGCAAGCAGCCGATCTCTGATGTCTGGTCACACAACCGCATGCTGGAGATCTGCCATCTTTCCAACATTGCGATGCGGCTTGGCAGAGCGTTGAAATGGGATCCGGTAAAACGTGAGATTGTTGGTGACGAACAGGCGAATAGTTTCCTGTCACGAGAGAATCGCAAGGGCTTCGAGATTGAAGTCTGAGTGACACGGTTGCCAGATCCAGTAAGGGTTGGGCGAGCCAGGCATGGTTCGCCCTTTTTTAATGCCTCACGGCAGAGAATCCTTCCCGCGACCGCCGGAAGGATCATCGTGCTGTTCACAAGATTCCGTCGGTCTGTCAGTTGGACTGATCGTTAGCTTGTGCATACGTGTTCAGCTGTTGTCAACGTTGCTTTACATCTGCTTTTGCGGACAAAATTCGGGCCTGCGTTATGCTGGCGCACATTGCTCAATTGGGCGAACACACCTGCCGCGAATCGCAACGTTGCGTTATGAACTGGCAATTTTCTGTCTCAAATTCTTGATTTTGTATACATATGGACCAGCGAGGTGCTGTAACGCGATCTCTGGGGAACGGCAGCGACCATAAAACGGAAATCCTGGCACGAATTGTGGACTGATACTGCCCGGGCAGTATGGAGTACGTTCGGGTTTATCCGTATCTGACAACCTTGAGGGTACTCAGGCTGCCCCCATTTCGCTCGGTTTGGCTCAGCAGTTCTGCAGTTGGATCGTTCTTCGTAACGTCCAGCGGAATGTTGTCTGGCTGTCATCCCGATCGGTTTCCATGGACGGACTTCTCTGACTTACAGGCTCAACCATGTCTGTGACAACCGGGGAAGAAGACGCCAAGCCACCTACCAGATCGCTGATTTGCGATGAAGGGTTCCCCCTATCATGAACGAAATAAACCATCAGCCGGGCAACCCTCCACTCTGGCTGAGATCATTCGCCAACGACGTCGCAGGCGCAGTGGAGTTTGGGACTACTGAAATACCACTGGGCTGCCATTTCTTCCGCGACGCAGAGCGTTCAATCTGGGAGGTCACGTTGTTTGCGGGACGTACAGAAGTCTTTGGCGGACCTGCAGATGGTCGGGTGTTTCCGCTGAGTTTCTCGGTGAGTGTTGATACGGTTGCCGAGTTGTTTGATCTCCGTCCGACAATCGCCTGGATCAGCGATATGTCGGAAGAGAATTCCCCTGGGCCGCATCTCTCCTTGCGCGGGCTGCGATTTGAGCATCAGGTCTGGCTGCGGATTCTGCAGCAGGCTCCGGAATGGGCCGGCCCGGCCGTGCTTGTCGAGTCGGACACGGGTGTGATGATTGACTGCTGGGATGCATGATCAGTCGCTGGTGCAGTGGCCAACCCCCGACCCCCCGGCGGTAGAATCAGCCGGGCGGCCGGCCAGATTCCTCAGAAACCAGGTGAATTGAACAATTGTAACAGTGAGGACGCGTTGCGATCTGCTCGTTTGCTTCAGGACGCAGGGAACTCTGGGCGAGGCTGATCCGTCACAGGTCAGCCAAACAAAGCTGTGATCGGCTGGCCGCCGTCAGTGATTGGGACGGGCCGGTCCCCATGATACAGGTTCTTTGTGTAGTCCACCTGAAGGGCGGCACAGACTGTGGCAAAGAGATCGGGAACGGTCACCGGATCGCTGACGATGTTTTTCGCCAGCTCGTCAGTTACGCCCCAGGCGCCACGGTGCTGCAGTGCACCACCGGCCAGGACGCAACTGAAGCCACGACATTGATGTCCGCGTCCGCCCATGGAGTCAAATTCCGGTGGGCGACCAAATTCGGTGGTGACCATGATCAGGGTCTTTTCCAGCAGTTTTTTTTGTTCCAGGTCCGTGATCAAAGCGGACATGGCGTGATCCAGTTCCTGAATCAGCTTGTACTGATCCAGAATCCCGTCGTTGTGTACGTCCCAGCCGGACCCGTTCAGGAAATTCAGGTTGTGTGAGACTTCAACGAAGCGCACTCCGCGTTCAAGCAGACGGCGGCTGAGCAGGCAACGTTGTCCGAATTCGCCCCCGTAGGCTGCCCGTAAATCTGCTGGTTCTCGATCAAGATCGAATGCCGCGGAGAATTCCGGTCCGCTCAGCTTCAGGCTTTGCTGGATGGCCTGTTCGTAGGCCTGGGTCTGCGCATCGTTGACTGTGCGTTTGCGGAGTTCAGCCAGGAAGGACTCACGTCGTGACTGGCGGCCAACGCTGATGCCATCAGGGCGAGACAGACCGGCTGGCCCGCGACTGGTGTCGGTCAGATAAAGATAACCAGCCTGCGGGCCCAGAAAACCGGGACCGCGTGTGACATTGGGATACCCAATAAGAACATACGGGGGGGCTGTTTCGCTGGCGGCTCCACGTTCATGCGCAATCAGCGAACCCAGCGACGGGTAAGTGATGGTGCCGCTGATCGGACGGCCGGTATGCATGCGGTTTGTGGCTGCAGCATGTTCGTCAATCACTTCATGGGTGACGGAGCGAACTGCGGTGATACGGTCCATCAGGGGAGCCAGCTTCTGCAGATGCTCGCACACCTGAACTCCGGGAACGGCCGTTTCGATGGAGTCGTAGTAGGAGCCTGGTGTTCTTGCCTGAGGATCTCCCCGCCGTTTCGGATCAAACGTATCAATCTGTCCCATGCCTCCACCCAGCCAGATGGAAATGACATGTTCGGCTGATCCCTGCAGCAGCTGTGCGGGCATGTTCGCTGCGGCCGTTGTGGTGAGCACGGCTGATGCGGCGGCCGATTGCTGAAATTGGCGTCGGGAAACGGAGTGTTTCATGGAAGTGTTCCAGTGTGGTCAGGGAACCCAGACAAATTCACTGTGGTTGATCAGACTCCAGACCAGGTCTTCGTAAACCTCGCGCCACACGCCGTGCAGACGCGGGTCGGCCGGTGGCCCCTGCTCCACGCGCGCTTCCAGCAGTTGCTGAG
>JALRDR010000730.1 GCA_023262145.1 Planctomycetaceae bacterium
TCACTTTAAGCAGAGGATCCTGTTGCAAGCGGCATTTCGGCCTGCCAGTGCACCAGCGCAGGAAAACCGGGAATAGCTCTGCGGGGTGGCTGTTGCCTGTCTGGGGTAACATGGGACCGCGTCGTACCTGTGAACTCGCCAGATCATTGAGCTACGACCATGCCGCAAGAAATGCGGGAACGCATGAGATCAGCGAGACGGCTGTCTTTTGGCCACTGCGGGACCAATCCGGGGGTAAATGTCGCGCATCGCACAGCGCGGCTTCAAGCGTAGTGTGTAATTGTTCCTGCTGTTTCATCCAGGTCGCAATGTTGTGCTGCAACGCCGGTATCCTGCCCTGGTCCCGCCGGCAGATACTTCTGGTCGTCGCGCTGAGCCGGCACTGGTGCCGTGTCTGTTACCAGGCCCAGTATTGTCCGTAGGCAATCTCGGTGACCGGGTCATAGGTGATTTGGATGCCCCCATGCGAAGGGGATTTTTTATCAAACAGTATCTGCGCCAGAATCCATGATTCGAGCTGTCTTTCCTCTTTAGTTGCAAGGTCAGTTACGCGGCCGGGAATGCCTACCACGGGAACCTTTGCTTCCAGCGAAATAATCCCGGATCGACCTTGTTTCTCAGATACTTCAACGACAGTCCACCCCGCCTGTGTCAGCCAGTTGCGAAGATCCTGTTCTGCGACGTGGTATTGGAAGTCATAATTATGACCTCTGCCGTCAACGTAAATCTGAGTGGCTTGCGCTGGACGCGGCGGAATGCGTTCTGGAGTATCAGCGCTGTACTGACTGTCAACTACTGAGTACTTTGTCTGTATCTGTCTCTCTTTTCCGGCAAAAGCTACCAATACAGCAAAGAAGAAGAAGCAGGGGAGTAATGCCGCAAGATGCTTCATGCCCGAAGCAATCCGGCCTCTTGCAAGATTCCACAAACCGGCCAGCAGAATTCCGGCCAGCAGCATCAGCCCCGATGGCAGCACGGATTTAAGCTCCGCCGCACTAGCGGAAACAATTCGAAAAAGCATGGAAATGTGGTAGCCAAGAAACAGCAGCTCCGGCAGCCAACCGCCACCAAAGTATCCCGCAACGAATCTGCGCAGCATTTGTGTGGCTTTCGTGCTGAGAACTTTGCTGAGCGGCGACCCACAACGACTGCGTCAATCATTTCAGCAGCATGCGGAAATACACGCCCGGCGGAAGTGAGGGCGGCCACCTTCGTTGTAATGAGCCACACAGAGCGATTCGATGAATCGATCGATTCCGGTTTCGTCCGGCAATCCGTTGAGCCGATCGTAAAAGACATGCCGCGGGGCTCCCGCCAGCGATTCCGTTACTACCCAGAATTCCTGCCGCCGCCTCTTCGCTTTCTTTCCCATTCCCATGACGTCACCAGTCCGTCGTACAAACGATTCCAAAAAACTTCGGCCAGAAGTGTACCGCTGTTAAAATTCAACGCCAGGTCAGTCAGGACTTTCTCGACAGGCTGGTAAGGCTATTTCTTTGATGCGAGCACCCTCGCTTCACCCATCGCACCCACGAGCTCCTTCGCCAGACGCTCTGCAATATGTTTGCACCCGACATTCGTAAAATGACATTCGTCATAAAAGTACTCAGGATTTCCCGACATTTCAGACGCCAGGTCGATACAGGTCAGACCTTTTTCTACAGCGACACTTCGAGTTACATCGTTGTACTCATCCAGCACCACTCTGATGGACGCAGCGTCCCAGGCATATTGCTCGTTACATGACCACATTCTTGACTCCAAAGACTCAGGCATCGCCTCTGAACAAAGTGTGGGCTGCGTAAGCAGAATGATCTGCTGAGTCGAGTTTATTGCTCCACACACGCGTTCCAGCCGAACTCGATAATCTGCCAATGCTGTGTCGAGGAATTCCGGAATGCCGCTGCGGGTCTCTCTCTGAAGCTGAGCAGCACGCTTCTTGCGACGTTCCATTATCCACTCACCAAAGGGATCCTGCACCACAGCGCGCCATCCGGGAGCAGCGCGTTCGACAGTTCTGCCACTCTTGATCACATCCTCTATCAATCGGAAAGTAGCGAAATTTCGGTACAACGGCAGGTGCGGAACCATTGTTGCTGCAAAACTCGGCCCTGTCATCAACGCCTCTGACCCAATGTCCCGATCATTCTTTCCTGGATCTCCGTACAGGAGATTTGACATGTCATTCCAGCCCGCAAGCAGGATGATTCTGTCAAACTGATTTGCACAGAAAAAATGCCGCAACTGATATTCATGATGTGCGAGAACATGCCCACCTCGCCCGGCATTTCCAACAAATACGGAGGCCTGGGATCCTTCCTGAAGGTGCTTCTGAAGCAGGCCGGTCCAGCAAGTCTCATCCGAATTGTAGAAGCACTCCGTTGTCGACCCGCCTACACACAAGACGCTCAAGTCCTGTGTGCGCAGTTCACTCAAAGTCATTGGAGAGCCTCGCAGCCCAAGCGAGTTTGTTGTAAACGTGCCGTGCCGATGCAGGCCGTAAATCTCGGCTGACAGGTTGATCTCTCGAACGGTATTCTGATCCCATGGAGTGCGAGGAGCCTGATGCATTACTCGTAAGCCAGTTTCAGCCAGAGCAATCCCAAGGAACATGCTCCATTGCAGTGCGGCAAGCTTTGCCAGCCTGCGCGGGCGATCTGACTGCAGCAGTACCGTTAAATTGAGGGTGAATGCGACTGTCAGCAGTGCAGCGTCCAGTTGACTCAAACTGATAGATGCTTCTGTCAGAATTGAAACGATGAGCATCAATATGCTGGAGACAGATGGGCCGATTGCAGCTATGAGCAACCACTTTTTTGTCGGTTTTTTCATTTGCAGTACCCACAGTGCAAGAGTCCGGAGCTTTCCTTTGGAATGCTGCTCGTGAATCGCGATCATCAGCGGCATCGTACTGCATTTTTTCAGTTCAGACAGTAAGCGAGTGCAGATTTCAGCCATGTCGAGTCACACGTTTTCCTCGGATGCCGGAATTATCTGGTGCAGTGCTCATGATCGTGGTCTGCTCCCCAAAATCTGATCCATGTGTTATGAGAGTCTCAGCAGCCCTGATTTGACGTTCCCCGCGAGCCGACTCGACAGCTGTGTCTGCCAGACAGTCAACG
>JALRDR010000790.1 GCA_023262145.1 Planctomycetaceae bacterium
CGTGCAGATGCAGGATGGTTTCTCTTACCTGAATCAGGTTCGGGAGGAACTGGGACTGCAGCAGCCGGGGCTGATGATGTTCAGTGGGGCCGGCCTGCCAGGTTTGTCTCGACTTCGCGGCGCGAATCGAATCGGAGTTTCCTCCACCTTTGGAGGAGCGAGGCTCAATCAGATCGGTTCCGCTGGTCAGGCACAGCCGGAAGTGGATGATCCGGAGGTTCGTGGCACTCTGCTCTTCCTGCAGTTGCAGCCGGAAATCAGTCTGAATCAGACGATTTCATTTGAGTCATGTGATTCGCTGGAGGAATTTGAATCACGGGTCCGGTTACAGGTACAGCAGTTCGGACCGGCTGCTGAACTGATCGGCAGTGAAGAACGCTATGAAGTGAAGCTGAATTTTGGCAAGCTCATGTCCAGTCCGCCTCCGCCGCCGGCTGATTCTTCGGACCAGCCCGATGGAGAGCCGAAGCAGGTAGTGCGGATGTCGATCGTGATGTCTGCGACAGCTGGCGGACCAGGACCGGCTGCCGGAGCTGCCCCGCAGATGCCGCAGTCGATTTCCACGTGGTATCGTTACCAGGACGGCATGTTGTTCAGCAGTCAGACGGCCGCATTGCATACCATCGAACTGCCTTCTCCGGAGACATTGCGACCGGATGAGGACAATGCTGCTGAGGATATTGCCGCGGAGCTGGACTTCACGAAAATTCCGGTGGACTTGAAACAGACATTCTGGACTGAACTTGAACGACAGGCCTCTGTCTTCCTGCAGCAATGGGACAATGAAGCGCCAGGAGAATACTCATTGCGGCGTGTGATTGCTCAGGGACGTCTGGAGTTACTGCGGCGGGTGATGTTTGACCTGGAACGTGCAGGGTTTCGACTGAGTTTTGCGAAAGGAACAGAGACTCCCATTGTCAGTCAGCTGCGGCTGACAGCGCGAAAAAACAGTGCTTTGGCTGGATTTCTGGCGGCTGTCAGTAATCGAGGAACTCAGCTGACCGCGTTGCAGGACGAAGACTCGCCGCTGGTGATCTCCAGTACGCTCGCAATACCTGAGTCCCTGAAGCCATTTCTGGGCGCATTTATCGCGTCCATGTCGGTGCGAGCGAATGAGTATGCAGCGGAGATTCCGGCAGCAGAGGTGCTTGTGAATGAACTTTCGGAATCTCTGCAGCAGTCAGTGGCGACCGGATTTGTGGATGCTGCCATCTGCCTGCGTGGCTCTGTGGAATCGGGTCTGATTCCCTGCGGTGGAATTCGGCTGGAATCCGCTGAGACGTTTGTCAGTTCCATGGAACTGTTGCTGCAGGTGCTTGACTCCGAACGCAGTCTGCTCATTTCGCGGAGCGGGCTGGAGAATGACATTGTGAGTCTGCGAACGTCGCCCATCGGAATCCCTGCGGCAAGGCAGCCAGTCCCGCTGCAGTTGAATCTGACAGGTCGTGGGAACTGGTTATGGTTTACGGTTGGTGAACAGGCTGCCGTGGACATGCTCGAGAGTCTGGTCAGCGAAAGTGAAGAGTCGCTTGATGTGACCGGGCGTGGCACGCCACTGCTTGTGAGAATGAAGGTTGATCGCTGGCTGGGTGCATCTGAGGATCCGCTGAGCAGTGTTCCGGCTGCGCTGATCAAAGCCGTGGAGGGCATGATCCAGCAGCGCTCCCGGCCGAAGATGATGGTCAGTATCAACGGGCAGAACGTCGAACTGCAGACGTCGGACGATGACGACGAAGCGGCAGGTCTGGCGGAAAAATGCCTGCTGGCAGGGCAGTCAGATGTGGAATTTCGCGTGCGGAGTTCCAATCAGGAGCTGATCTTTGATCTGACTTCAGGAGTTGGTCTGCCGCGACTTGCTGCAGGAAAATATCTGCAGTCACAAAGTCGCATGTTTCAGAATTTCCGCTTTGACGGTGGAAGTCTGAAGTTTCCTGCCAGCGGCGGGGTCAGTGGACCAATTCAGATTCGCAGCGGGGACAGTGGACCAATTCAGATTCGCATCGGTGGGCCGGAACAGAATTGAGAGGGCATACAGCTGATTCTGATTCAGCAGGCAATTTTCTGTTCAAGGCGAATCCGGTTGTAGCGGTGTCCTGTTGCATCGTAAAGCAACACCTCGTTGACAGATTCCGCCCAGAGAGCAGAGAGTCTGACGGACCGCGGCCCATGCAGTACAAACTGAATGCCGCAGCGTCGACCATTCTGCTGAATTTCGAGTTCAGTCATTGGAAACTGATACTCCAGCAGGTTTTCCTTGCGACACAGTGTGAGGTGAATGAAATGACGCAGGTGATCCAGAGTCTTCAGATCTGCCGGGGATTCAGGAAGTTGTGAAGTTGCTTCTGGCTGAGTCATTCAGGCAGGTCCTTGAGTTGCGGTTGTTCGCGTTTCGAATGAACTCTGAACACCGCTGGTTCAAAGATCATCGCGGCTGCGTTGCTGATTGCTCAGGGTGTATCGGACGGTCCCTGCAACATCCTCACCGATTTCCTCTGCCGATTCGGCTGTCGACAGGGAGTTGGATTCCTGAGATCCGGATGTTCGGACTGCTCCAGTGATGACAGGTCCGGTCATTTCCAATACGGCAGTCTGGGAAGATAAGGCGGACTATTCCGCCATGAACGAGCGAATCTGGGCAAAGACTGCGGGAAGAAACAGAACACCGGAGTAGTGATTGGCAGTCATTACGATGTGGTGGTCGTCGGGGAGATTCGCAGCGGCCGCGAACGCGCTGGAACTTGCCGGGGGAACCACCGTGTCATAACGGGCGCTGTAAAGCCATGTGTTCCGGGCATCAACGCGGTGAGCAAGTCGCAGTGGCTCAATCTGGCGTGCCAGCTCACGTATCTGCTGCGTTGAGACTCCAGCGTCCTGAAGTCTCTGGCGGATTCTGGCCGCGTCCTTTGCTCCCCCCAGCACCACTTCATCAATGTGACCGCCAGCCAGCAGTATGAAGGTCTTGTGGTAGCCACGGTCGAGGCCGGCAACCGTGGCAGCCACGAATCCGCCCAGACTGGTTCCCTGCAGTGCAATGCGGTTGTCCTCAACCAGTGACAATGCGGCCACTGCATCCCGCGCTCTGCGGACATCAGCAATGGCCTGTCGCAGTCCGGTGAGCAGAAATTCGGGCTTCTCCGACAGCTGGGTGCGGCGAGTTCCATATCCAGGCAGGTGAATGAGGAATGTGTGGAAGCCCATCGCATTGAGTCCCCGTGCGAAGATCCGGCCCACTGACATTGATCGTCCTGATTCATGAATGATCACGAATGCCGGAGCTCTGCTGACATCGCCAGAGGCATTTCTGGCGGCATACCATTCCAGGCAGACCGTGTCGTTGCCCGGATCGCCGACCGGGCGTGGCGAAGGAAAATACAGATTCAGATCACCGTTGTCCGCGCTGGCTGCACCAGCATTGACCTGAAAGGTGCCGGGTGTCCAGCGCAGGCCGCGCAGGCAGTCCGCAGCATCAGCGACCGGATCGGAATCTTCGGCCAATGTGTCTTTTGCAGTCCACGTTGTTTCAGCAGCTGGAAGTTCCTGTGCACAGGTTCGACTTTGAATTGCCGGGACAAGCAGAAGCTGAAGCAACACCCAGCTGAACAGATATGGGGGCTGGGTGACGTGCGTAATCCGGTGCTGCATGGGTATGGCCTGTCTACTCGGGGGTCTGCTGCTCGGATTCATGTGGCCGAACGGAAGCGGCGATGTCGTTCTGGTTGGGCTGCGGTGCAGACGTCTGTGCCGCCTGAAAACGTCCCTCCGTGCCGGCCAGTAAACGACCGATATTGCTGCGATGTTTCCAGACGATCATGGCGGGAATCAGCAGGGCAAACACGGTTGTCGGTATTTCGGATTCCTGCAGGCTCCGGCCGCCGGTGATGACGAAATAAGCGATTGCAAACGCGACAGAAGCGATGATCGAGGACAGTGAAACGATCCGACAGACGGCAAAACTGACAGCGAAGGCGGCGGTGGCAGTCAAGGACGGCAATGGGGTGAGCATCACGACTACGCCAAGGGCCGTCGCAACACCCTTGCCGCCGCGAAGTCGCAGCCAGACGGGATACATGTGGCCCAGAATTGCTGTGAACCCACTGATGACCGGCAGCAGTGTCGCGGGGGCAGAAGCCGCCGCTGTCAACGCTGTCTCAGCCAGGAGGGGAGCCACGCGAACGGCTACGATTCCTTTCAGAGCGTCCAGCAGAAGTACCAGCACTCCCCACTTCCAGCCCAGCGTTCTGGCAACATTTGTGGCTCCCGTATTTCCACTTCCATGTCGGCGGATATCATCTTTCAGGACAAGCCGTCCGGTCAGGTAGCCAAACGGAATGCCGCCGATTGCGAATGCAATTGCAGCGGCCAGGAGGCTTACTGAGATCATGTCCGTGGATTCCGTCCTGATGCGACAGAGAAAAAAGAAACCGAACAACGGGGAAGCAGAACAACCAGCCAATCGGGCTGCCGCAGGGGTTTCTGCGGGAAGGTTGCTTCTTGTGCTGGATTTACGGCAACTTGCCTGAGCCAGTACGAACGCTGAACGGGGGTGGGGCAGGGAACCCTGAGGATTACCAGGTCAGATGGATGCGAACAGTTGTTGTGCGTTCGCCCTCTGCAAGCTGCACAAGTAGTTCGTCCGAATTATTGATCCTGCGGATTGATGCCAGTCCTGATTCCACTCGGATGTTGACGCCATTCCAGAGGAATCCAGCATCGGTCTCACGGATCTCGCCTGCAGCAATTCGCAGCCAGACGGAACTGAGAGGACTGTCGCTGCTGATGATGATTGTGCGCGTCAGACCAGAATCTGGTTCATGCGGCAGTGGCACAATCGTCTCGCTGATCACAGCATCCTGCCAGCGATAACGAAATGTGGGAACTCCTGCAGGGCTCAGTTTATAGCCCAGGAAATCAAAGCCCTCCTCACGAGGGTTGCCACCCGGCCAGGCCTGATCAAGCGATGACAATGCGGCCAGCGGAGGGCCGGCGGGAAGTGTCATTACGTGGTCACCCATCGGCGACTGTCTTCCCGGGCCTCGATTCACCCAGTGCTTCGATGCATCAATGAATGCTCCATGCCAGATCAGCCGTGGCGTCATATGCTCGGCATCCCATGCGTAATGCACCAGTTGCGGAAAGCCGACAGCGATGCCGCGTGGTGACAGGCCTTCCAGAAAGTTTCGGTAAATCAATGGCCTGTCGGCTGGGGTCAGTTCAATTGTCTGACGTTCCAGACCGGAAGGCATTCTGGCGTTTGTGCCGTCTGAAAGATACTTCCAGATGGCCTCAATCTGAGTCGTCGCGTCGCCATTCAGAACGTCTTTGAAGATTGCTTTTCCTCCCGGCCAGGCGGCGGGCATGCGTGTTCCCGGGCGATACTTCTGGGGGTCAGTCAGGTAGCGGTGAAACCACTCGCGGCGGAGGCGACGCGTCATTGTGGTCATATCCATCGACTGCAGTCCGGTTGCGGCGTAGGATCCGAAGCGATGGCACTTGATGCAGGAGAGGGCTTTGTCTCCGATCAGCATGCGGGCATCAGCGATCACGCGGTGGTCGGCCTCTGCGAATTGAATGTCAGCAACGGTCTGTTCGGCAACGCTCTGTTCAGTGCGGTCTGCTGCCGCCAGCAGTGGAGCGAGTCGGTCTGCGAGTGCATCTCCGAATCGCGGCATGCGGGTGTTTACATAGGGACGATCGTTGGCGCCTTCGCGGAAGATTGTCCGCAGCCAGTTGTCGTTCAGTTTATCACCAGCGCCATCGAGAGCGGGCGGTAGTCGGCCTTCGTCACCCATCTCCGGAATTGTTCCGGTAAACAGATGGTTAACAGCTTCATTGTTGCCCCCCAGACCACCGCGGGAATGGCAGGCATAGCAGTTCAGTGCCAGCATCGTCTGCTGCAGTTCACTGGCTTCCTCACGGGGATTTCGTGCATCAAGAATTGCCGCAGCAATCTGTGATCGCTGTTCAGGGCTCAGCTGATAAACCGGAACCGTGGCGGGTACTGCATTGGACAGGCAGCCGTTATTCAGATTGAGTTCAGCGAAGCGGGGAACCTGAACTGTTGACTGAACCTGCTGTGCACCTGTTCCATGTGTGTGGCAGGATGCGCAGCCACTGCTGGCAAACAGCTGTTTTCCGCTGGCAATCGTCTCCGGCGTAACCGCAGGAGTGGCAGCAGGGGCCGCTGCCGGTGCTGCATCGCGCGTCAGGGTAATGGCCCCTGCCAGCGGCTGTCGGGGCAGGTCCGGTCCCTCAATTTGTACCCCCAGTACTTCTTCGCCACCCTGTTCAAAGTACTCCACCACCACCGCATGGCTGCCGGCAGCGAGTGTAATTCGACCACTTCTTTCGGTTGCCGGGTGAATTCCATTATTGTCCGCAACCAGTTGCTCATTGATGAGGATGCGGGAGCCGTCATCAGAGCGGATATGAAAGGTGTACTCGCCTGCTTTACGAATCTGCACATATCCGGTGAACCGCAGTGCGAAGTTATCTCGCCGCGGTGCGACGCCGGCAGAGAAGTCCGTTGTGGTACCGCTGGACTTTGCCGTGAGTGTTGAAAAATCGGGAAGTTCATTCCAGCTGCCTTCGAAATACTCGAACTCGATGTTCGCTTCAACGTCGACATCTCGCAGCAGAAAGCTGGCAATGTCCGCGGCCTCCTGTGGATTCAGGTTCAGGGAGGGCATACGTCCGGAAGGACGCACGAGGTGCGGCTGCTGCAGAAATGCCGAGAGCGAGTTCAGGTTGTATTTCTCAGCCGGCTTGCCGAGTGGCATCATGTAGTCAGGATGCGGTGGCAGAGCGTTGCCTATCGTCGTGGGGGAATCCGCTTCATCTTCGCTGTCTTCATCATCCGCATCAGTGGTGGCGAGTCCGCGACGAATGGCCGCAATTGTGGCGTCAGATCTTTGATCACCGTGGCAGGCGGCACACCCCGCAGTATGGAACAGAGCTTCTCCGCGCTGCACGGCATCAACCGCCACCGCCTGTGCTCGCCATTGTCCGGATTGTGTCAGAAATGCAGTAATGGCATTGATTTTCGACTCGTCATCGGCAATTGTCGCGAGCCGTGGCATTGATGTTCCGGGTTTTTCCTGGTGTGGTGCCTGCAGCAAACGACGAATGTGGTCCGGGTTCAGTCGTTCTGCTGCCAGAGTGAGCACGGGGGCCTGACGGGGGGCGGCTGTGATTCCCGGCAGGTCGCCATGGCAGGACTGGCAGTTCAGCTCCGAAATCAGCAGCCTGCCTCCGGCAACATCACTGATCTGGCCCGCCTGAAATCGCTGCCAGGCGGGTACCTTTACGTGCAGATTGTTGTGCTCATCCTGTGCGTCAGCAAAACCTGCAATGCCGCACTGCAGCAGAGCTGAAGCGATCAGAACAATGCAGCAACGTGAGTAATTCATGAGAGTTCTCTGGAAAAATATGACGAGTCGGCGATTATTCAGTCGGCAGTCATTCCGTGATCTGCTGCGACAGGAATTGGCGAAACTTCAAAAGTGAATCATGATCGGGGATGCTTTTGAACGCAACCGAGGGCCGCGTCACGACCGGTCAGGGGAATTGGGATTCTGACTGCATTGCGGATGCGAATCTGTATCGCCCACAGTTCTGTATCGCCCACGGTGGTGATGCCATTTCTGATTGTGAGGGAATTTGACGTCTCCGGACGAATGCCCCTGCATGCAGC
>JALRDR010000833.1 GCA_023262145.1 Planctomycetaceae bacterium
GACATCCATGGCTCCAGGCCATTCACTTCCATCGAAGGTATGCGGGACATCGTGGCGCCGCTCTATGATCAGGGCTACTCGGCGCTGGTCGAAGATCTGCAACAACGCGGTCTGCTGGACAATACACTCGTCTGTAACCTCGCAGAATTCGGCCGCACTCCGCGAGTCAACCCGGCCGGGGGCCGCGATCACTGGCCACAGTGCTTCACCGTGGGTTTCGCAGGCGGCGGTGTTCGTGGAGGACAGGTGGTCGGGGCCAGCGATCCCATTGGCGGAACCCCCGCTGATCGTCCGGTCCAGCCGGGTGATGTGATTGCGACAGTCTTTCACAGCCTCGGCCTGAAGATTGATGCGCACCTGCCAGGTCCGGCCGGCCGCCCGTTCCCGCTTGTTGATTTTGGCCATCGTGAAATTCACGAGTTGTTCTGAGCATACTGGCGAACGGTCGCTGCACTGCAGTGACTCGCCGGTTGCTGATGTGAACTCCGCCAGGCAAATCATGTTCCGTATGAACAGCGGAATTGTCGGTGCTTTTCTGTCACGGATTGCCGTCTGCGGCGCATCAAGTCCTCCACTTAAACGCAGCTGTTGCTCAGGAGCTGTTCAATGAATGATGGCCGCATTGCAGGTTCGTCCGTTTTTCTCCGTTCCCTGTTCTGGCTGTCCGCATTCTGTACGGGCCTTGCTGCTGCAGATGTGCGAGCTGATGAGGCTGCCGGCGTCTGGAACTATCGTCCGGAACTCCTGCAGCCATTCTGGCGGAGTGAACTGGTTGAGGGAGAGTCTGTGCTTTTCCTGAAGCAGGATGCCGCTGAACCCGCTGAAGCTCTGCTGTTGTTTCCTGTGCAGTCGGTGGTGTCTGTCTGCAACTCCGCCGGGGATGTGATCTGGGAAGCGGACCGTGACTACACGTGGGAACAGGGCTCCCGTAGAATTCGACTCACGCAGGATTCCCGGATTCCGGCGTTCAGCGAAGCCGATCTGAGGCGTCCGGCAGGCAGCCAGAAATACCGACTCACTCATCGCGACGGAAATGGTGAGATCCTGTTTGGAGCGGAACTGGAATATGCTGCCATGCAGGTCTGTGTGACTTATCGCCGCGCTGCCGGTCAGAAATGGATGGCCGCTCTGCCTGACTATTCGGCCGATCTTCTGCCACGCACCACCACTCGTCTGCAGCAGGGACAGCCCGTCACTCTGGTGACGCTGGGAGACAGTATCTCCGCGGGTTCAAACGCGTCCGGGCTGTATGATCAGCCACCGTATCAGCCTGCTTATCCGGAACTGGTCCGCCGCGGTCTGGATGAAGCCAGCAGTGGTGATGTGGCCATGATCAACCTCGCAGTTGGGGGAACATCCACCGACTGGGGCCTGCAGCAGGTGGATGCAGTTGCTGAGAAGTCCCCCGATCTGCTCATCATTGCCTTCGGGATGAACGACTCTGCCGGACGGTCCGCGGAGTCCTATCAGCAGAATATTCAGGGCATCATCACGGCCGTCCGGGAACGCTCTCCGCACTGTGAATTCATACTGGTGGCATCGATGCTGGGAAATCGCGACTGGACAACTCTGCAGCACGGGCGGTTTGCTGAATACCGGACCGCGCTGCAGGAACTGTCAGGACCGGGAATTGCCGTCGCCGATCTGACATCTGTCTGGGAGGAATTCCTGGTCCGCAAGAAAGACTGTGATCAGACGGGCAATGGAGTCAATCATCCGAATGACTTTGGCCATCGAGTGTATGCGCAGGTCATTCTGAGTCTGCTCAGTAATCCCTGAGCAGCGGCGACTATTCCGCAGCAGACGGATAATGAGCGATTGTCCTGAGCAGTTCGCTGCGCAGCCGATCAACCAGTTCGCGGGGTTCCACAACTTTCACGTGCATCCCGAAACTCAGCACCCAGCTGCTCACCTCCTGCAGACTTCGCAGCTGCAGCTGCATCCTGACACCGCCGGCAGGAAGATCCTGCAGTTGCTGGCTGCGATGCCAGCGTGATTCCCGCACGGATTCTGCAGCCGCAGCGCTGAATTCCAGCACGATCAGATATTCGCGGTCCTCCGGGCTGAAGACCCCGAACGTTCCCTCAAAGTACTCGTTGACATCAAACGTATCCGGAATTCGGTAGGAGCGGGGTCGAGGCTCCAGTGACTGCACGCGATCCAGTTTGAAATGTCGGATTGCTTCCGCAGTTTCGCTGAAGGCCACGATATACAGGGAGCCATGATGGGCGGCCAGGCTCCACGGGTGAATGAAGTATCGCGTGGTCGTGCCATCCGGCTTGCGATATTCCATCTGCAGAACCTGTCTCCTGCGGATACTCTGCATGACATCCGTGATGAGCTGCGCTCGATTTGTGTAGTCGCTGGCGCCGGCGGTGTTCAGATACAGCTTGTCGATCAGTTCAGATTGAAATGCCGAAGATCCGGCAAACACCTCGCGCTCAAGCTTCTCAAATGCCGACTGCAGACCTTCGAAGAATGGAGTCCCGGCAAACGGCTCCATCAGTCGTCGGCTCAGATAGAAACACAACAGTTCATACAGGCTGAACTTCAGATCAGTGACAGTGGCAGAGATTCTCCAGAGCGGAATTCTGGCGGCTGCCGTTTCCGATTCAACAGGCAGTCCACTGTCGCGAAGAGTATGCAGATCTCGCCGTATGGTTCGCTCAGACAGACCTTCGGTTTCCGACAATTGCTGCAGCGAAAGTCCTTCCTCAGACTCAGACAGTCGCAGCAGCAGACGCAGCAATCGGTGAATTCGGCGTGAAGGATCGGGCAGGGGCATCGTAAATCAGTGTCTCCGGTTCTGGCTGGTGAACCCCCAACGCCGGGTGGTTGAAGAGGCTGTTCTGCCGACTGAGCAGTTTCAGGACGCGAAGTTTCGAGACTGCTGCCGCCGGAATCCTGTCAGCCGCAACGCTCCACTTTCCAGCACTTCCAGCACTGAATAACTGTTGGACTCGACCCCGGTTCCTTCGACCATCGCAGCCAGGGTACAGTAGGAGATTCCCTTAATTTCCTGCAGGTCATTCTGGTGACTGTGGCCCTGAAAGACGGCTCGCACGTTGCCGTGTTCCTCCAGAATTCGTCGCACTTCTGCGTTGTTACGGACACCGTGATTGTCACTGATGTCCAGACGCTGGTGAGCAAACACGATGGTCGGTAGTTCGTTCTGCTGCAGATCAGTCTGCAGCCACTCCAGTTCTGCAGCAGGAATATTCGCGTCGGTCCACGTGAAGTTCCTTCGCTGGTAGGGCGTGCCGTCAGATCGAAAACAGGAATCGAGGATGATGCAGTGAGTCCCGTTGCGATCAAAGGAGAACCACGACTTCTGCTGTCCCACTGCACCCAGGAATTCCTGCTTCGTAAGAGTATCCACACAGTGGTTTCCCAGCACGTAATACTGCTCCTCGCAGATCGCCGAAAACTCGTGGTTGATGCGCTGCAGCGAGGCAAGCTCCTGCTCAACGGTGTCGGCGGCATCAATCAGATCCCCCAGTTCAACCATGAATGCCGGTTGCAGCTGCCGCATTCGTGACGATGCTTCTGCAATCTTCGGCAACGTCTCCCGATAATGACGACTTCCTGATGTGTCCTTGTCTGCGTAGTGCAGATCAGTCAACAGGCCGATTCGCAGCCGCACAGCAGAGGTTTCGTCGGCCCTGCTGACTGGCATCCCGGCAGGAAGCAGCAGCACTGCACCACTCCGCAGAAATGCACGGCGACGAAGCTGGAATGCTGCAGAGGCTGGTTTTTCGGACATGGTTTGAATCCTGTTACCGCGGTGGGTAGAGCTGCACATGACGGCCACGACCTCAGGGCACGGCCATGGTCAGTGGCTGCGGTGTTTCCACCCAGCCGGCCGGGCGCTGCCCATTGCCTGTGCGTTCTTCATCCCCAAGCTCGTTGCGGCCCCGTTCTGCAAGTTGCTGCAACCGGCGGACGATTTCCGGGTGGTCGGCCGCTACGTTCTGCAGTTCCCCGACATCGTCGCGAACATTGTACAGTTCTGCAGTTGCGAATTCGCGACGACGGGACAGACTCGAATAGCGACCGTCCAGTGGCAGATACAGCTTCCACGGACCGGAACGCACTGCCTGCAGTTGATCCATCATGTAGAACAGCATGCCCGGCTCATCCCGCGGAGAATTTACTCCTCCATCTGTCAGCAAATTACCCAGATCCAGTCCGTCGATGGGCAGTTTCGGGAGTTCCGCGGAGGCCAGTCCTGCCAGTGTCGGCAACAGGTCCAGTGTGGAACATAACGCATCACACGTCTTTCCGGCCGGGATCCTGGCGGGCCATCGCATCACGCACTGGATCATGGAAATTGCACCCTTCGGCGTTTTCGCCCTGATCGCCCG
>JALRDR010000839.1 GCA_023262145.1 Planctomycetaceae bacterium
TCCCTTCCGCTGGAGCAGAAATTCAGAAGTGTTACCGGCAGGCTCCAGCGGTTGTGTCACGCTTGCCAGCCATTCCCGCACTGCATGCTGCAGCTCCGCCGAGATTGCGTAACCAGGACGCCCGGACTGCAGGTCTGCAGCTCCAGACAGACAATCACCTGCTGACTCGGCACTTGCTGCGGCGACGTGCCGAAACGCCAGCGGCGACGGCGATTCCACCCCGGACAGCTTGTGGCAGGACGCGCACCGCGCCTGTCGAACCAGCTCCGCCCCCCGCTGACGGTCTCCCTGGGGCGACTGCGACTCTGCTGTCCCGGCAACAGACAACGCCGCAGCCAGCTGTCGACGCTCATCCTCGGAAAGACGGAACACCGGCATACGGTGGTCCTTGTTGATCGTCGTCGGATCCCGCAACCACTGCTCAATCCATTCCGCTGACCGTTTCAGATGGCTGCCGTACAGCGGCGGCCCCCCATAAGCCGCCTGAACAGCCTCGCGTTCCAGTGCAGCAGATGTCGTATGACATGCAGCGCATCCCAGTTCCTGTACCAGTCGATCGCCGACAGCCCGGTCGTTCGCCTGTAGTGTCAACCGTTCCGGTTTCGCCGTCGGACCCGCTTCGGCAAGTAACCACGCCGTCACATCCGCAGCATCCTGATCTGACATTCCAAACGCTGGCATAGCATGGTTTCCACGCCCCGTTGTCAGCCGTTCTGCGATGTCAGCAGGACTCAGCCACGATACTGACTGAGAAAGATCCGGAGCTGACAGGGTGGTTTCATCCGCCCAGCCCGCATGACAAGCCGCACAACGCAGGGCGTCCGTAAGCTGACGGCCCCGCTGCGCTGCCTCATCTGCAGCTGCTGCTGCCTCAGTGGCCGGTTCGTGACTCAGACACTCCGGTGGAATCGGCTCCAGCGTAAACGCTTCGGAGGACCAGAACAGACGGAATCCGGGGGCATCAAGCGCTGCCGGCTGAAACAGACGAATGCGAATGTCATGGTCACCTGCACTCAGCGCTCCCTCAGGACCGGATGCAAATTCACCGTCCGCTTCCGCCTCCAGCATCACCCTGCCATCAATCGCAACCTCGATCCGACCGGACACCTGAGCATGCAGGCGATGAACACCCGGCTCGCGCACCAGCAGCAGACCCTGCCACTCATAGTAACCGGAAGCAGGGATCCGTGGATCGATCCGCCCGTCACGCCCCGTGATCCCTGCTCGCAACAGAACTGCGCCTGCCCGCTGCTCGTCTGCCGGCCGTGTCAGCAGCAGACCAGCACGAGGATCTGCCGGCTCATCACCGCAGACAAGGCCACAGAACTGCAGCAGAAACAGCATGGCAGGAGGCAGCACGAAAACTCGACACGCTGCACGGGATGCAGATAATTGCATTTTCAGACTCTCCACGGAGACCCTGCAGATCCATCATGAAACCACTCAGCTGAAACAGCACTGAGTTCTGAGATTCATGCATCTGCGCAGAGCTCCGCAGAATCATACTGCATTGGCATTGCAGAGTTCGAGTGAGTTCACGCTGCTGCGTACAGCGGAGTTGAACAGGAAGCCACGTGGCACAACGCTGTGACGAGGATAGCAGTCATCTGTTCCAGAACGCATCCGTGCTGTTCGCGAAACAGATGACTGCGACCGTAAAGGTCACCTCGTAGACGACGCGCATCCATGCTGCCGTCCCGGCTGCCTGGCCCGGTAAGCCCAGTGCAGTGCTCCTGAGTCAGGCCGTAACAGACCTGCTGTTCATCCAATTCCAGTCTTCCCTGTCCAACCTTCGAGCAATTGCCGTCCGGTTGCCACCAGACCACTATCCCTGATCTCTCTCAGAAAACGGCAGATCCAGCGCTGCAGCTGTCAACTCATCAAATTGCGGTCCGTTTTCCTTCAGGAACAACTCCCAGCCTGCACGATCCCAGATTTCAATGTGATCCTGCACACCAATCAGCACCGCCTCTTTTGATAGTCCGGCATGACTGATCAGCCGTTCCGGAATTCGTACACGAGACTGACTGTCCACCTGCACTCGTTCCGACTGAGCATAAAACAGCCGCAGAAACCTGCGGACCGATTGTCGCCCGGTTGACAGCTGTGCCATCCGAGCGGCGAAATCCTCAAATCCCCGTAGAGAATAAAGCGATAGACAGCCTTCATTCCCCGGCGAAAGATACAGCTCGTCCAGTGCCTGATCGCCAAATCCCTCCTTCAACTGTCTGGGAATGGCCAGACGCTGTTTGGAGTCCAGATTGCGTTCGTAAGTACCGGTGAGAGCCATGGGAAGATCGACCCGGAAATGTTCTGCAGGGAACCACCGCAGGAGCACACATGCCCCCACAAGTCCCCACAAACCACCACCACAGCAACTTTAGCCACGTCATTCCGGATGTTCAAGACTGCCTGTAGCAACCTGATCCACGGATGGCTCACTCGCAATTCCTAGATCGTTGGCATGACTTGAGATAGGTGATTCGATTTTTTTTCAGATTTCATCTGCAGCCCCTCTCCGCACCATCCCCGGATCCACCACACGTCGACACAGAAAGACGCAAACCCTTTCACCGCAACTCTTTAATACAAACAAAGAGCTTCCACAAAGGCGGCAGCAGCTACAATCGCTGAAATGACTTGCAGTGATTTCCCATGTTTTCCCACCCGCATTGGCAGTGCCGTGGGCGTCGCTTGCGTTGGCGCAGTTTCGGACAGAACCCACGGCTCAGGTTCACATCAGACCAGCGACGGGAAACCGGCATTCTCTCCGTTGCAGACATCTCGGCCTGTGTGCGAAACGGTTCAGTCTCAACCTCCGAATTCCGGTAGCGCTGACCGGCCACCGTGCTCGGTAGGCATGTTGCAAACTGTCCCGGGACTCCCCGTCTCAAATCCAGTTCCCATCAACATCTGATTGCTCAGTACTTGCCGGACTCCCCTCGGAACAGCGAGACTGCTGGTTCGGGACGTCTCAACTTTTCTCGGAACATACACATGCTCACTCATTGGCACCGTTTGTTTCTGCTGCTGGCCGGCGTCGTCACGTTCGGAAATATTTCTTTGGCGACGGATCCCGAGGACCCGGCTACGCTGTTCTCGGAAAACGCATCATTGCTCGTGGAAATACCGCGCCCGGCAGATTTGGTGGCCCGGCTGGTCAATCACCCACTGGTGGCTCATCTGCAGGACCATCCGCTGGTTAAACAGTTCCGTACCAGCCCACAGTACGCCCGCATGCAGGCTCCTCGTGTCATGGTGGAGACTCAGCTGAGTATGTCAGCTGATGAAGCAGTGGCGGCGGTTCTTCACAAATATGTCGGTCTGGCAGTGAACGACCAGAGGGAAATCACCCTCATCGTTCGCGGACGTGATGCGGATCTGATGGAAAAAGTCCGGGCCAGTTTTCTGGAACTTACTCGCCTGGCCGGGCCTCCCCCGGATGGCCAGCTGGAATACAAGGGCATCGCCGTCTATCAGGCTGGTCCAGCCAGAGCAGCAGTGGTTCGTGACTGGCTGATCATCACCTCTGCAGCACAGCAGTTGCAGCAGATCATTCAGACGTTGCTGAGCGATCAGGCTGCGGCAGTGGCACAGCCGCAGCGTTCCCTCGATGACAGTCTGCAGTATTGTCGCGCTACCCTGGGAGACGCCGCGGACGTTCGGCTGATGCTGAATCTCGCGGCAATCCGCCAGTTGCCACGGGTCGAGCGGGCTCTGCAGGGACAGGCTTCCAACCCGCTGATTGAATTACTTTTCGGCGGCCTGCAGACTGTACTGCAGCAGGCTGACTGGCTGGGGGCAGAATTCACATTCACCGATCGATCAGCAACCCTGCAGGTGCAACTTCCTTTTGACGTCAGTCGAATCCCCGCAGCCCGCCAGTGGTACTTTGGAGCGGACTCTGCGGGGGCAGCTCCTCTGTTGCCGCAACTTCCCGAAACGATTGTCTCTGCAGCATTCTATCGTGGCGCCTCGCAGATGTGGCTGTATGCCGGCGACTTGTTCTCTGAACGAACCAATGATCAGATTGCCTCTGCAGAAACGGTCCTCGGCACGCTGTTCGGAGGCCGCGATTTTGGCGAGGAGATTCTGGGGCTGCTGGGACCGGAGATTCGTCTGACCGTAGTCCGTCAGAATCCCGACCAGATGCAGCCGCGACCTGCGGTGCTGTTTCCGGCCTTCGCCCTGGTGGCGCCATTGCGCGACCCGGATACGATGTGGCCCGAATTGCGTCGCACCTTTCAGAGCCTTGCGGGCTTCGTCAATATCACCGGAGCACAGGAGGGACGTCCGCAGCTGGACTTCAGCATCGAGGAAATTCCCTCCGGAAACCTGCTGACGTCGCATTTCGTGCCTCCGGCAGAGTCAAGCGTCACAGACGTTGTCCCTGTCCTGTATAATTTTTCCCCCTCCGTCACCGTGGCGAACGGTCAGTTGATTCTGTCTTCGTCCCGGGTTCTGGCAGAGCGACTGGCAGCAGCACTCACCGCCGCCCCACAGACACCCGCCGCACACACAGCAATCCAGCTCTCAGCATCCAGTCTGCAGTCAGTATTGCTGGACAATCAGTCACAGATCACGGCCAACAGTATGCTGGACAAAGGACTCACTGCAGCAGAAGCAGAGGGTGAATTCCGCACCCTGATGCAACTGGCAGACCTCGTGGATGGACTCAGCCTGCAGATTTCCTCAGCTGCCGGCGAACCGACTCTGCAGGCGGCACTGAATCTGGAACTGGCTGATACGACGGCATTGCCGCCGCAGGAATCACAGCCATGACTGTAATCAATGACCAGCCACCATACGCAGCCGAGGAAGCCTGGCTGCCTTACCGTCCCGATGTGGATGGTCCCTGGACGACGGCTGAAGCGGCACACCTCTACCGACGTGCTGGTTTTGGTGCTCCGCTGGCAGTGCTTCGGGAAGCAGCTGAGAAGACTCCTGGGCAAGCCAGTCAGGATCTCCTCACCGCAACAGAGCCGGAGAGTTTTCGGCAGCTTACCGCACAACTGGCGCGGGCCGCAGTTGCCTCCGGAGACCCGCGTTCACTCGCCGCCTGGTGGATGCGCAGGATCATCTCAACACCCGCCCAGGCCACGGAACGGCTGGTTCTGTTCTGGCATGGCCACTTCGCTACCAGTGCTGAAAAGGTCACCGATGTCGACCTTATGCTGCAGCAGAATGAACTCATTCGAACCCACGCCATGACGGAATTTGAACCGTTTGTACAGGCCATGGCACGCGATCCGGCAATGCTGCTCTGGCTGGACGCTGCGACCAGTCGCAAGGCGCATCCGAATGAGAACTTTGCCCGAGAACTGATGGAACTGTTCTGTCTTGGCGAAGGTCGCTACACCGAAGCAGATATCCGTGAGGCAGCCCGCTGTTTCACAGGCTGGGAAGTTCGCCGCAGGCAATTCCGCTTCAATCGCTATCAGCACGACAGCGACGAGAAAACAGTACTCGGCAGGACCGGTCTCTTCGATGGACAGGACATTGTGCGGATCGTTCTGGAACAGTCAGCGGCGGCGGAGTTTCTGATCTGCAAACTCGTTCGCTATTACTTTCGTGATGAGATCCCGGACGTCGCAGCACTGTGTCAGCCCCTGATCCGCCAGTACCGCGAAAACAGCATGCGTCTGCAACCGGTTCTGCAGACTATGTTTTCCAGTCGACTGTTCTATTCCCGGTGGTGTCAGGGCTTTCGAGTTCGTTCGCCGGTTGACCTTGCCGTCAGCCTGTTGCGGACATTTGAGGGATCAGCAAATACAGTCCTGCTGTCACAGCGAACTCAGGAAGCAGGGCAGGGGCTGTTCTTTCCGCCGGGAGTTCAGGGCTGGGATGAAGGACGAGCATGGATCAATACATCAACCTTGCTTGGCCGCAGCAATCTGATCAGCGGACTGCTGACCGATTCCTCAACTCGATTTTCCGGAAAAGCCCCGGCTGAATACTGTCGTGAAGTGCTTGCAGAAGACCCACAGCAGGCGATCAGGGAACTGCAGACTGCTCTGTTTGCCCGCAGTCTCCCGGGGGCGACACTTGAGTCGGCAACGCAGCTGTTGCGGCAACGCAGCGATCAGTCCCTGCTGGAAGCCCTGCAACTACTCTGCTCCATCCCCGAGTTTCAGCTCAGCTGACTTCCTTGAAACCAGTTCTTTACTTGTTGTCCTTCAGTGGAGCTGTCGCGATGTTCAGTACAAGAAGACGTTTTCTGCAGGCCTCCGCCGCAAGCACCTTCGCAAGCCGCCTGCCATGGCCGCTGGCAGCTGCTGCAGAAACGACAAAGGAAGCGGCTGTACTGATTGTCATCGAACTTCAGGGGGGAAACGACGGTCTGAACACCCTGATCTCCACACAGGACCCCGAGTACCGCAGATTGCGTCCGCAACTCGCAATCCCGGCAGACTCAACACTCACGGTGAACCCTGAATGTGGACTGCATCCACAGTTGCGGGGATTTGCGGAACTGCTCGAACGTGGACAGCTGGGTATTGTGACCAACGTTGGCTACGACCAGCCAAATCGTTCCCACTTCGAATCGATGGACATCTGGCATACCTGCCTGCGTGGAGACCAGCGTCGTGGTGATGGCTGGCTGGGACGCTGGCTGCAGGAATCGCCAACTGCGCCCGGCAGCCTCGCTGCACTTCACCTCGGTGATCAGCAACTGCCACTGGCACTCCGTTCACACGCTCATCCGGTACCATCCATTCGATCCCAGGAACAATTTCGCCTGCAGGCACCCAACGCTGAAAAACTGCAGCAGGAACTTCTGTCTGCAGCAGCCCCGCAACCCTCCAGCGATGACCTGCTGGGGTTCGTTCGTTCGTCAACCAGCACGGCTCTGCAGACCAGCCAGCGGATACAGGAAATTGGTCGCAGGAGCACGACAGGAACGAGCTGGCCCGAGGGCCCACTGTCACTCAAGCTGCAGACAATCTCCGGACTGATTCGTGCGGGCCTGGAAACCTCTGTCTACTACGTTTCACTCGGAGGATTCGATACTCATGCTCAGCAGCCTGACGCACACGCTCGACTTCTGCGTCAGCTGGGTGACGGCGTTGCTGCACTGATGAATGACCTGCAGGATGCAGGTCAGGCGGATCGCGTACTCGTGATGTGCTTCAGTGAATTCGGACGCCGCGTGGCTGAAAATGCCAGTGAAGGTACTGACCATGGAACAGCCGGACCCGTTTTCCTCATTGGTAATCGTGTGCTTCCAGGCCTGACCGGCACACTGCCGGACCTGCAGCAGCTGGTCGATGGTGATCTGCAGTACAACACCGACTTCCGCGAAGTGTATGCGGATCTGCTGCAGAACTGGTTCCGTACTGACTCCGACCTTATTCTGGCTGGCAACTGGAAACCCTGTGGTGCAATTCGCAGCTGACTTCACACCCCCGTACCAATGAGATTCTCCCGCAAAATCGTCGCACAGCCGGTGAACGGATACGAACAACAGCGGTTCCTCAACTTCACCTTTGACATTGGTTTCCGGGCTATCCCGAGGTCTTCAAGCGAGCCTGCGTTTTGCCAATTTCCACATTCTTCATTGCCTGGGCCCAGCTGACTCACCAGCGTGTCAAACTTCTGGTGGCAACGGCCGGTGTCGTGGTCGCTGTCATGCTCATGCTGGTTCAGCTGGGTATCCGCGAAGGAGCCATGGAAAACAGCGTCGCTATCGCTCGCCGGATCACCGCAGACCTTGCGATTGTCAGTCCGCGGACAAAAACCATCTTCGCCTCCGCCACATTTCCACGCAGCCTGCTGTACAGAACAGGCGGCATCAGCGGTGTAACCGACGTCGGTGAGATGTACATGGCGCAGGGGCGGTTCCGCAACCCATGGGACAAACTGGAATTCCCCGTCAGTCTGTATGGGATCAATCCCGAGTTCCCCATGATGGATCTGCCCGGGCTGGAACCGTTCATCCAGGAACTGCGGCTCACCGATCGAATCCTGTTTGATGGTCTGAGCCGCAAGAACTACGGACCCGTGATGGGATATCTGCAGGAGCAGGGGTTTCTGGATGTGGAAGTGAATTTGCGAAAGATTCGGCTGATTGGCGCCATCAATGTCGGCATCTCAATCAACACCGACGGAAAGGCAATGAGCGTCACGCCCGCGCGTTTGAGCATTTGCGGCACGCCACCTGCGGCGAGCCGCTCGGGCGCCATGTAGAGGAGCTTGAGCCGCCCCGCCTCGAGCGCCTCCCAAACCGCGTCTGTCTCTTCCGGCGTATTGCCCGAGGTCAGCGCGCCTGCCTCAACCCCCGCCTCGCG